>NZ_JAEUWV010000012.1:0-62024 GCF_024102595.1 Corynebacterium lipophilum | reverse complement strand
CCCGCGCACTGTACTTCCCGCTGAGCGCGCGTCGCGGAAAGCGGTGGACTGTCAAGGACATCGGCAAGGCGGAGGTTGTGCCGTGCATCCTGGCGGCGCTCGCGGCACTTGGGGTGCTGCTCACCGGCTAACCCCAGCCGAGCTCATGCAGCTCGTGCTCCTCGAGTCCGAAGTAGTGGCCGACCTCGTGCAGGACGGTTACTTTTACTTCGTGGCGGAGTTCGTCTTCGTCGCTGCACATTGCCTCGAGCGCGTCCTTGTACACGAACACCGCATCCGGCAAGAACCCGCTGTGATTTGAGTGCTGCTCAGTAAGGGGGATGCCCTCGAACAGTCCGAGTAGCGTGGGTTCGTCCGGGTTAAAGTCGCGGGCCAGCACCACCATGTTCGTCATGTGGCGGGCGAACTCCTCGGGGATGGTGTCCAGGGCGTCGTTGATCATTGCCTCGAAGACGTCCTGGCTGACCGGCTCCATCATGGTTGCGGCTGCTCCTCCCGCAGTGGGCGGCGCTCCGGGCGCTCTGGTGGCGGGTTGCCATCGATCTTGAGCACTTCGCGCCCAGCGGTTGCGGACCCGGTCAGTGCCGCGAACTGCTCCTCCGGGTTCGAGAAGACCAGCGCGCAGTTCACGCTGCGCGAGCCACCCTCCCATGCGGACGGCTTCTGCGTGGTCCAAAACGGCTGCAGCGCGATCTGGTAGAGGTTTTCCTCCGCGCCCATATACTTCTGGGCGGCGTCGGTGCACACGTCGCGCAGGTATTTGTCTTGCTCCTCGACGCTCGGGGTGCGGTCGGGGAAGACGGGCTTGAGGTCGACCGTGCTGGTGATCTCCATTTGGTGTGGCTCGTTGCAGTCCACGGTGCTCAGGCTGGAGGCACCGTCGATAGCGACGCACTCTCCGGGGTTGAAGGTGCGCGCCTGGTCCTGCTCGGAGACGCGGCCCGTGGTGAGGATTGGGGTGCCGTCGCGGTTGGTTTCCTGCAGGCCGCACAGCATGGTGCGGTCGCCCTGCTCCCACGCGGCCGCCGGTGGCAGGATCGGTGCGATGGAGTAGCGCCCGTTCGGGTCGAAGGCGCCGTTGAGGTAGCGCAGGGTTGCGCCCCCGCAGAGCTCCTCGCGCAGCTGTGCCTGGCGGGTCTGGTTCGGCATCGGTGCAGACGGCCCGAACTCGGAGGTGGGGTAGGTTGCCAGGTCTTCGCGCGCCGAGACCTCGAAGCGGTGCTCGAGTGCGCAGTCGGTTTGCTCGAAGGCGGTGATGTGGCCTTCGGTGTCGGCTTCCCACGTCAGGCAGGCGCCTTGGTCCGCCGTGGTGAACGGCGCTGGCTTGTTTTTGCTGTGTCGTTTCGGAGCGGACGTCGATACTTCCGATGCCTCAGTGCCGCCTTGCGGTGCGGGCGACGCGTTGTAGGTGTAGGAGCCGAATCCGACCGCACCCGCGAGCAGCGCGACGAGAAAGCCGCGCAACGCTGTTGTCTTGGTAGCCATGTGCCTTTCCTATCCCTCGAGGTTGCGCAATACCTGTGTGTGCAGACTGTAGCGGTCCGTCCGGTACACACTGGCACAGTATTCCACACGTGTGCCATGGCTTTGCGCATAGCGCACGATTCGCAGCAGCGCGCGGTTCGCCGGCACCTCGAGTAACGGGGCGACGGTCGCGCCGGCATTCACGGCGGTCACGGTCTGCTCAGCTTTGGTGATGCCGAGGTTGTAACGCTTATCGAGTACCTCGTACACCGACGCCTGCAGGTCGTGTTCCAGCAGGTCGGGGACCAGCTCGCCGTTGTACCAGCCGTCGTCGACGGCGTAGGGTTGGGCGTCGCCAAGCCGGAGGCGACGCAGGTGGATGTGCTCTGTGTGCGGCGGGGTGCCGAAGTACTCGGCGACTTCTTGAGGCGCTGGCGCGCGCTCCGCCAGCAAAATACTTGACGACGCCACTACGCCCTGCGCCTGCATCTCCTCGGAGAAACTGGCCAGCTGCAGCTTGCTCACCAGCGGGCTCGGCGCCACGAACGTGCCTTTGCCCCGGACCCGGCGGAGCTTGCCCTGGGCGACGAGGTCCCCGATCGCGCGTCGCACCGTGATCCGGGAGACCCGGTAGGTCTCCTCGAGGGCGCGTTCGCCGGGCAGCGGGTCGCCGGGGGACAGTTCGTTGCGGCAGTACTCTTCGAGGATGATGCGTAGCTGCGCGTGTTTCGGGAGGGGGCCTTCCTGGATTTCGGTGGGGGGCTGCTCGGGCGTGGACATACCCCCACCATAGCGCACTGGTTATTACCAGAGCGGGGCGGTGGTGCAGGTGGCGTATCGAGGGGCGGAACCGGGTAGAGTTGTGGGCGTGATTGATCTGAAATTTCTGCGCGAACATGCAAACGACGTCCGAGAGTCCCAAACCGCCCGTGGCGAGGATCCCTCCCTCGTCGATCAGCTGCTAGCGGCCGACGAGCAGCGCCGCGAGGCAATCCAGGCAGCAGATGAGCTGCGTGCGGAACAGAAGGCCTTCGGCAAGAAGATTGGCCAGGCTTCCCCGGAGGAGCGCCCAGCGCTGCTCGAGGGCTCGAACGAACTCAAGGCGAAGGTGAAGGCCGCCGAGGCCAAGCAGGCTGAGGCCGAGCAGGCCGTGCAGGACCTGCAGTACAAGATCCCGAACCCGATCCAGGGCGCACCGGCTGGCGGCGAGGAGGACTTCGTGGTCCTCGAGCACGTCGGCGAGGTCCCGACCTTCGACTTTGAGGTGAAGGACCACCTCGAGCTGGGTGAGAACCTCGGGATTATTGACATGAAGCGTGGCACCAAGGTTGGCGGCGCACGCTTCTACTACCTGGTCGGCGACGGCGCCTGGATGCAGCTGGGCATGATGATGCTCGCCGCGCAGAAGGCCCGCGAGGCCGGCTTCAAGGTCATGATCCCGCCGGTCCTGGTCCGCCCCGACGTTATGCAGGGCACCGGCTTCCTCGACGAGCACGATGAGGAGATCTACTACCTCGAGCGCGACGACCTGTACCTGGTTGGTACCTCCGAGGTGGCGCTGGCCGGCTACCACACCGACGAAATTATTGACCTCTCGGACGGCCCGCTGCTCTACGCCGGTTGGTCCAGCTGCTTCCGCCGCGAGGCCGGCTCCTACGGCAAGGACACCCGCGGTATCCTGCGCGTCCACCAATTCGACAAGCTGGAGATGTTCGCGTACTGCAAGCCTGAGGACGCCGAGGCGATGCACCAGAAGCTGCTCGGACTCGAGCGCGAGATGCTCGCCGCAGTCGAGGTGCCGTACCGCATTATCGACGTCGCCGCTGGTGACCTCGGCTCGTCCGCGGCACGCAAGTTTGACACCGAGGCGTGGGTGCCGTCGCAAGATACGTACCGTGAGCTGACGTCGACCTCGAACTGCACCACGTTCCAGGCGCGCCGCCTGTCCATCCGCTACCGCGACGAGAACGGCAAGACCCAGACCGTCGCCACCTTGAACGGCACGCTCGCGACGACGCGCTGGCTCGTCGCAATCCTCGAGAACAATCAGCAGGCCGACGGCTCGGTCAAGGTGCCTGAGGCGCTGCGCCCGTGGGTTGGGAAGGACGTACTGGTTCCCTAATGCGCACGATTGATGGACTGTTCGAAGTAGCGGACGGCTACACCGCCCCGCGGCCGCACAGCGGCGACATGCACAACCGCTTCTACCAGCGGATTGTGCGCGCGGCGAAGCGCTACTTCCGGTTCGCCGGGACGAAGGCGACGGTCCACGGCCTCGAGCACGTCCCGCTGGATGGCGGGGCGATGCTGGCGATCAACCACACCGGCTACCTCGACTTCATGCTGGCAGGCATTGGCCCGTACCTGCGCGGGGAGCGCCTGGTGCGGTTCATGGCGAAGAAAGAAGTCTTCGGCATTCCGGTGCTGCGGTGGCTGCTGCGCAACATGGGGCACGTCCCTGTGGACCGCTCGGCGGGCGCCGGGGCTATCGACGCCGCCGTTGCCGCCCTACGCGAAGGGGCGATCGTCGGCATTTTCCCGGAGGGCACGATTTCGCGCTCCTTCGAGATTGCGGACTTTAAGACGGGCGCCGTGCGCATCGCTCGCCAGGCCGGAGTGCCGCTCGTGCCCTGCGTGATCTGGGGCTCCCAGCGCCTGTGGACCAAAGACCAGCCGAAACGGCTCGGACGCTCGGGCATTCCGGTCATCATCCGCTACGGGGAACCCGTTGCTGTCGACGGCACCGTTGAAGAAGCCACGGGTAGGCTCAAGGCAGCGATGGAAGCCATGCTGGAGACCACCCGCGCCGAATACGAAACGCGCTTCGGACCCTTCGAGCCCGGCGAGCCATGGATGCCGGCCTCGCTCGGAGGGAGCGCACCGACTCTTGAAGAAGCAGCCGAAATTCGCCGAAAAGAACGCGAGGCAAAGAAAGGGAAATAACATGAACGCCCCCAGCCTGATCATCAGTGACATCGATGGCACATTCCTCAACTCCTACGGACGGGTGACACCTCGTCTGCTGGAGGTCGTCGCGCGGGCTGTGCGCGGCGGAACCAAGTTCGGGCTGGCCACCGGGCGCCCCCACCGCTGGCTGCTGCCGGTGCTCGAGCAGCTGCCGTTCGAGCCGGTCTGTGTGGCCGCCAACGGCGCCGTCATCTACGACCCAGAACACGACGAAGTGGTGAAATCCTTCGCGCTGTCCCCGGAGAGTATGCAGGAGACCGTGGAGGTCGTCGAAAAGGTGATGGGGGAAGCCGACGTGACCGTGGGCTACGGGGTGGAACGGCTGAGCCAGAGCGCGCTCGACCCGGAGGAAGAGTGCTTCCTGATCACGCCGGAGTACAACCCGGACGCCTGGGACGCCCGCTTCGGCGTCGTCCACGTCGAGGAGCTGCTGGCAGAACCTGCGGCGAAGCTGCTCGTGCGCTGCCCGGACCTGATGGCGGCAGAGATGTTCGACATGATCGCCCCCGAGATCGACCAGGACATCGCGCACGTGACCTACTCCATGGAGGAGGGGCTGCTCGAGTTCTCGCGCCCCGGCGTGACCAAGGCGGCAGGTGTTTCCTACCTGGCTGCCCAGTACGGGATCGACCCGTCTCAGGTGGTGGCGTTCGGCGACATGCAAAACGATGTTGAGATGCTGGCGTGGGCCGGCATGGGCGTTGCCATGGGCAACGCGACGGACGCGGTGAAGGACGCCGCTGATATTGTGACCGCATCGAATGATGAAGACGGCGTGGCACAAGTACTGGAGCACTGGTTTTAACTCATGACGTTGCTGGCGGCTATTGATCAAGGCACAACATCAACCCGGTTCGTAGTCGCCACTACGGGCGGCAAGGTGATCGCGCAGGCGCAGTTCGAGCACCGGCAGATCCTGCCGCGCGAAGGCTGGGTCGAGCACGACCCACTCGAGATCTGGCGCAACACGCGCCGCGCCATGAGCGACGCCGTGGCCAGCGCAGATATCGACGAAGCCGCCATCGCCACTTTGGGCCTGACCAACCAGCGTGAAACCGCCGTCATCTGGGAGCGCGCAACCGGTATACCCATCTACAACGCCATCGTGTGGCAGGACACCCGCACCTCCTACGACGGCGACGCCACCGAGTTCCAGGCCACCACCGGGCTGCTGCGCAACTCGTACCCGGCCGGGCCGAAGTGGGCCTGGATCCTCGACCACGTCGACGGCGCCCGCGAGCGTGCTGCCCGTGGCGAGCTGCTCGCAGGCACCATGGATACCTGGCTGATCTGGAACCTCACCGGCGGCCAGCGCGACCCTGACAACGCACTGCACGTCACCGACGTCACGAACGCCAGCCGCACCCTCCTGATGGACCTGGAAACCCTCCAGTGGGACCCCGACCTGTGCGAAGCCATCGGCGTGGCGCCCGAAATCCTGCCGGAGATCCGCCCGTCCGTCGGCGACTTCGGCCAGGTCCGCAACCGGGGTCCGCTGGCCAACGTGCCCATTTGCGGCGTGCTCGGCGACCAGCAGTCGGCGCTCTTCGGCCAAGGCGGCCTCGAAGAGGGTGCTGCGAAGATGACCTACGGCACCGGCCTGTTCATGCTGCTCAACACCGGCACCACGCCCACCTTCAGCGAGACCGGAATGCTCAGCACCGTTGCCTACCAGCGCGCCGGGCAGCCCGCCGTCTACGCCCTGGAGGGCTCCGTCGCGGTGGGTGGATCGCTCATCCAGTGGCTTCGCGACCAGCTCGGGATCCTGCGCACCGCCGCCGAATCCGAGAAACTCGCCAGCGAGGTCCCGGACAGCGGCGGCGTCGTCATTGTGCCTGCGTTCTCCGGGCTGTTCGCGCCGCGCTGGCGCCCGGACGCCCGCGGCGTCATCACCGGCCTGACCCGCTTCGTGGACCGCCGCCACATCGCGCGCGCCGCCCTCGAAGCAACATGCCTACAGACCCGCGAGGTCGTCGAAGCGATGGGCGTCGAACTGCGCGAGCTGCGCGTCGACGGCGGCATGACCTCCAACGACCTCCTCATGCAGATGCAGGCCGACATCCTGGGCACCCGCGTCGTGCGCCCCGGCAACATCGAAACCACGGTCATGGGGGCAGCGTCGGCAGCGGGGATGGGCGCCGGGCTTCTCGACGCCCCACTCTCCCTCGGCACGCCCACAACCTGGGAAGATACGGCAAACGCGGCGACTCGCGAAGTGCTTGTCGCCGCGTGGGAAGATGCGGTACGCCGTTCCTATAACCTTGCCTAGCCGCTAGCCGTTGCTAGTGCACGCCAATGTTGATGGTGTTGGTGTGCTGGTTGTACGTGATGTCGCCGCCTTGGAAGTCGACGCGGAAGAGGCCGTCGCCAATCGGGTGCTCGGAGTTGACCGGCAGGCCGAGCGGGCCGGCGTCGAGACCTTGCTGCAGCCAGGCGTTCGCGATCTTCGTGAACATCGTGAACGCTTCGCCCTTCGCGTTGCGCACGGCGATGCCGTTCTGGAAGAAGCCGAAGTCGTTGCCGCCCACGCCGCCGACGCCACCGATGACGGCGCCGAGCGTCGGCTCGAACTGCTTCCACACCGCAGCCAGGTCGTTCTGGCCAGCGAACTTCAGCATCGGCTCGATGTACGGGGCGATTTGCTGCAGCGTCAGCCCCGGAGCGATCTCCACACCTGCGAGGTTCTGGATGCCTCCCGGCAGCAGGTCGTTCGCCTTCGCGTACAGGAAGATCAGGCCAGCCAAGGTGCCGACGGCCGCTGCGATCGCCACCGCGTCACCCGAGGCAATACCTGACAGGGAAATGTTGTCGGAGGAGCCCGAGTTGGTCACCTGGGTCGTGGTGCCGTCAGGGTTCGTGACGGTGTCCGATTCCTTCTTACCGGAGCCCAGTGCGTCGAGCAGGTCGCCGACCGTGGTGTCGGTGACCGGTCCCGTGTAGTCGCCAGGAGGGGTGAACTCGGAAGAGTTCTTCAGCGCGCGGTACTTCGTGTTCGCGATTGTGCGCACCGTGCCCATCTGGTTGTACAGGTTCTGGCCTGGGCACTCGTTGTAGTGGAAGTCCCGGTGCGCGTTGATGTTCGGGAACATCCCGCCCTGGCCGGCGCGGTACTTGCTGCCCTTGAAATCGAAGTCAGCGTAGTGGTAGCTCGAACCCATCGGGTCGAACCCGGAGACAGCAGCCTTCCAGCCGATGATGTCGCCCAGCGCCTGCAGCGACGCACGCGTCGGCACCGCGGTCTGGTAGTTGCCCAGCACGGACACGCCCCAGGTGTTCTGGTTGAAGCCACCCACGTGCGCGCCCTGGACCGCGCGGTCGAGTCCGCCGTACCGGCCCTCGTAGATGTTGCCGTACTTATCGACCATGGCGTTGTAGCCCACATCGCCCCAGCCCAGGGTGTAGGTGTGGTAGTTCCAGATGCCGCGGACGATGCCCGGCGCCTGCGCCTCGGTGTAGTTGTTGGAACCAGCGGTATGGTGGACCGTCGCGGCCGTGACCGGCGCGGTGTACGTCGGGTTGCTGTTCTTGCCCGCACCCCACTGCGCGCGGGTGATGACCTTCGGCATCCCGTAGGTGTAGGAGTCGACGACCGGCTTGATGGTGCCATTGACGGTGCCGGTGCCGCCGTCGATAAAGACGGCCTGGATGTCGGTGGCCGCGTTCGGCGCGGTCGAGTCCTTGCGGCCGTTCTCCAGGAGATCGACGTTGCCCGTGGAGACCTGAACACGCTTCGTCGGCTCCACGAAGATCGGCTCGGTGCCAAACGTGTCGGTGCCGGGTGCTGCATCGAGCGGATCCATCTCGAACCACTCCGTCCAGCTGCCGTCGGCACGCTGGGCACGCACGTAGGCGACGATGTCGCGGTCGCCCTTCCACGTCAGGCCAAACAGCGTGAACTCGCGGTCGCGGGTGAACTCCTTGACCACACGACGCTCCTCGGTCTCCTCACCCTGGGTGCGCACCGCTGCGTCATCCACAGTGATGTTTGCGCCCCGAGCGAAGGACTCGCTGGCGTTATAGACGTCCATCTGCGCCGGGGCCGCCGACTGGACCTGGACAATGTGGTTGCCGCCGAACGCCCCGGCGACAACGAGGGCCACGGACACCACCGCAGCCATCAGAGGGCGCATCCTGGAGGATTGCCCATTCAGGCGCTTCCGCTGTTGCACGTTTTAACTCCTGTGGCTATAGGGATAAAGGTTACTCCAGTGAAGTGTAGTGCAAGTTAAAGTCTCAAGTGAATCTTGAGGCTTGGCGTGTCGTGCGGAGGGGCGTCGAAAAGAAATGTGACAAAATGGCCGTATGACTTACGACCTCATTGTTGTTGGATCCGGATTCTTCGGCCTCACCGTGGCAGAGCAAGCCGCCAGCGAGCTGGGTAAGCGGGTGCTCGTGGTGGAGAAGCGCAACCACATCGGCGGCAACGCCTACTCCGAAAAGGAGCCGGACACCGGCATTGAGGTGCACAAGTACGGCGCGCACCTCTTCCACACCTCCAACGAGCGCGTGTGGGAGTACGTCAATCGCTTCACCTCCTTTACCGACTACCAGCACCGCGTCTTCGCGATGCACGACGGCACCGCCTACCAGTTCCCAATGGGCCTGGGCCTGATCAACCAGTTCTTCGGTAAGTACTACTCGCCGGACGAGGCCCGCAAGCTGATCGAAGAACAGCGCGAGGGCCGCGACCCCGCCGAGGCTACGAACCTCGAAGAGCGTGGCATCGCGCTGATCGGCAAGCCGCTGTACGAGGCATTTGTGAAGCACTACACCGCCAAGCAGTGGCAGACCGATCCCACCGAACTACCGCCGGAAATCATCTCCCGCCTGCCAGTTCGCTACACCTTCAATAACCGCTACTTCAACGACAAGTACGAAGGCTTGCCCGTCGACGGCTACGCCGCCTGGCTCGAGAACATGGCCGATCACGAACTTATCGACGTCCGCCTCGACACCGACTGGTTCGACATCCGCGACGAGTACACCGGGATCCCAGTGGTCTACACCGGGCCACTCGACCGCTACTTCGACTACGCCGAAGGCCACCTCGGCTGGCGCACCCTCGACTTCGAACAGGAAGTACTGGACACCGGCGACTTCCAGGGCACCTCGGTGATGAACTACAACGACGCCGACGTCCCCTACACCCGCATCCACGAGTTCCGCCACTTCCATCCAGAGCGCACCGAGTACCCAACGGACAAGACGGTGATCGTGAAGGAGTACTCCCGCTTCGCCACCGACGACGACGAGGTGTACTACCCGATCAACACCCCTGAAGACCGCGCCAAGCTGCTGAAATACCGCGAACTCGCCGCCGAGGAATCCCGCAAGAACGGCGTCCTGTTCGGCGGCCGCCTGGGCACCTACCAGTACCTGGACATGCACATGGCCATCGGCGCTGCCCTGTCCCTATTCGACAACCACCTGCGCCCCCACTTCGAGGACGGCGAGCCGCTGGACCAGAAGCGCGGGCACTAGGGGTTCGCTTGGGGTTTCGGCGGGGTCTTGAGGGGTGAGTGCCAAAGGACGCACCCGTTTATATCTAGAACATTTCTTACCTGCTAGTTTGAATGTCTAGGGTAATTCGGGTTGTGTCTATTGGCACTCTTTCTCTTGTACGCGCACCAAATTCCCGCGTCGACTTCGCGCGACCTGGGGAAACGTCTCGGCGCCCAACCGAAATTCGGGGATTTGGTGCGCGCAGCTCTTGGCCCTACGCTACGGCTTCTTCCTATCGGTGATGCGTACCAGGCAGCCAGCGGCTGCGCCCACCAGCGCGGCCCACAGAATATTCGGCACAGGTCCTGCCACGATCAGTGCGATGCATGCCAGCGTCGCCGTTGCCATCAAAGTCAACCAAGTGATTCTTGCCGAAGGCATCGCGGCGCTGGGCTCTGCGTCTCAAGTGCGTCGCCTCCGCTCGGCGAACTCATCGAGCAAATCCAACACGTCGGGGGCTCGCCAGGCGCGGGTGCGTCTGTCCAGCTGTGCTCCGGTAACGATGCCGACCTGCGCGAGTGCTTCGAGCGCATTTCCTGCTGAGGTCTGCGTCGCTCCTAATTCCTCTACCACAATCCGCGTGGTGATTACCGGCCGCTGCAACAACAACGGGAGCACTCTCCATACAAGGGCATCGGAGCGTGCGGCCAACTGTTGCTTCCACTCATCCAGCAGCGTATTCAGTTCATCTGCGATCCACGTGCCGTACTCGACGGCTTCGAGCGCACTTGCTGCGAAAAGGTTGACGATTTGGTCGGCGTCACCTTGCCGGTATGCGTCCAGTGCAGCAAAGTAGTCATCAATATGGGATAGCAAACCTGCAGAGATTGGCACCGACCCATTGACACTGATGCCGTGGGTTTTCAGCAACACATGAACGAGGACTCTCCCTGTCCTCCCGTTTCCGTCCGCGAAGGGGTGGATGGTTTCCAACTGAGCGTGTGTAATCGCGGCCTGCGCCAACGCTGGGATGTCGCGGCGCGACATGAACCTCTCCAGATCCGCCAACAGCTCCGGTACATGATCGTGGTGCGGCGGAACGAACAATGCACCGCCCGGGTGGTGGTTGTCCGGTCCACCGATCCACACCGGCTGCTCGCGCAGTCGACCTGCGATCCTCGGTGCAGCGTCCTGCAGAAGCACACTGTGCATCGCCAACAACGTTTCAGTTGTTGCTGTATCAACTGCAATCACCCGTTGCATCTGTCGAACATTCGCCACGATCAGCTTTGCATTGGCCGACCCCGAACCAGAAAGTTCCGCTTCAAATATCTTGCGAGACGAGGAGGTAAGTTGTTCAATTCTACTCGATGCGACGGCTTCACCGCGCAACAAAAAGTGGGATAAAAGGAATGAGGTCTGTGGCGTGTGTGGCGTCGAAACGCGTCACCGCGATGGTTGCTCGATCCGCGACTGCAAGCGTTTCAGGGCGTAGCTGCAATTCCTCGTCAGCGATGCGCGGGACTATGGCGCTCTCGTATTTTCGCGGCGTACGTAGCTGCGCCCGACGCGATATATTCTCGGTTGCAGCCTGCCACGGCAAAGTCTCATAAGTCACACTCGGTCACACCATACGTCATAAGTTAGCATGCAAAGTTGTGATGTCGTACCCAACCTATAAACTTAGACATCTATCCTTTGCTATTTGAGGCAACATCAAAGGATAGGTGGAAAGCGCACCTGCTCCCAATGATTGCCTCACCATCTGTACCGAATGGGTGAACAATTGCCAGCCTGGGCATGATGGCAGTGTCTAGAGCATCTGTCAGGGCGAAGTGGCATGGGCGCTCGGTTGAGGGCTTTGTGCTGTCGGTGGGGATGGACCTCCAAAATGACGAGTGAAACCATTTCAAAGTGCCGAACGTGCTGGTAGAAGACTATGAGCGGGTAGTGCTATCGATCTGATCGGTGTAGATCCGCCGGAAGGCACAAGCCACGCTTACACGTTTTTCCTCAGCAGCTGCGCGGGGATTCGCTGCGCGATGCTTGCTTCAGCAGATGTTCGCGGGTGCCTGCGCGGATAATCTCGAGAATGCAAGCAACCTTGACGGCAAGCTGCACCTCGTGGAGCATGTATGCCTCGAATGGGAGTACGGAATAAAACATTTGCGCAGCTTGAATAATGACCACAGCGCCAACCAGGTACTTCCAATTCATCTCATAAAACGCGAGCGTGGCCAGGGTACAGACGGTGCCTACCAAGATTGCCTCCGGGGACGGCCACGCATGGGCAGTGAGTAGCCGCCCCGCAGTAAGAATGAGAAAAGCGGCCGTGATCGCGCCGGGCATCGATAGCCTGCTCGTGTCTTGACGAAGTACTAACACGGGATTGGCCTGCTCTATGTGGGAAATGATGAGGACGTAGATTCCTGCGAGCAGTAACCCTGCCGGAAGCGGAATCCAAACGTGTATAAACGATTCTGGGCTGGGGGCCAGGACCATGGGCACAATGATTGCGATGAGGCCCAGCAGGCCGGCTGCGCTGGCGATAATCGAAAACTTCCGGGGTAGCGGTCGCAAAAGCAGCGCGGCTATTCCAAACACCAACGCCGAATACGGTCCAAAGACGCTGATGATGCTCGCTAACGGTGACTCTGGCTCCGATGCTGCATCCGGAACTTCGAGGAAGTAATCGAGAAGGATGGCTAGTAACGGAAGGAAATGAAACATGTGGAAACACCTAGCGGCATGTAGCTACTAATAGGTATGCCATAAATGTACGGGACTGCACCTGTACGTGTAGGACGTTGCCGATAGATTCGGTGGGGCGCGGTACCTGGCACGCCACCTCGTCTCTTGGCTGGTCAGCTTGCAGGTTGCTCAGTTTCCGGCGGCTCAGGGTTATCGTCGAGCGGATACAACAACCACTGGAGGATATAGGTGGCAATGGCGGGCAAGCTAAATAGTTGCGCTACTGCATACCACCAACGGATTGTGTCTGGGCTGCGACCGTAGCGTTCTGCGAGCCCTGCACAGACCCCTGCAATGACGCGTCCGCGTGATGTCCTGTAGTAAGGCCTGCGCATGTTATTCCCTTCAGACGAAATGGCGGGTCGAAATCACTGTGTCAGAGCTTAATGGATGGGTGCCGACGACAATATGAACAACGAGCGCGCTCACTCCTGGTGACAGGGAAGCTCAGGGCCGCTTGCGTCGGACAAGCACCAAACCGGTTCCGATCAGTGCGTCCTACCCATCGCTAAAGAGAATGTATCCGCCTTTTACTTCGCCGGGTCGACGAACGTCGATACGAGGTAGCGGTTGATGATGCCCCTGCTGTCACCTGCTTTGAAGGTGGCTAGCCGACTCCAGCTACGCGGGCGCTAGGGGACTGCGCGCTTCACACTTTCTATAGGTTAGGCAAGCCTATATAATTTACGGGGTGAGTTTTAGGTCTTTTCTTGCAACCGTCGTCCGGAGTGAACGTATTGCGCCGAGCTTCCAGCGGGTGACGTTCACCGGGATCGACGCCATGGGGCCCGCCGTTCCGATCAGAGATTTGCGTATCAAGCTGCTGATCCCGCCTGCCAGCGGTCTGTTCGAGCTTCCCGAAGAGGGGTGGTGGGACACATGGCGTGCGATGCCGGAGCACACGCGCGGACACCTGCGTACCTATTCCATTCGGGAGTTCCGGCGAAGTGCTGACAGCCCTGACGAAGTGGATGTGGATTTTGTTTTGCACAGCGATAGTCCCGGTCCCGCCTCGGCGTGGGCACAAGACGCTCACCCTGGACAGCAGCTGCTGATTATTGGACCAACCCGTGACGATGATTCCGGTGTTGGTATTGAATTTAACCCCGGATCTGCTGGGATTGCCCGTCTTTACGGCGATGAAACCGCGTTGCCTGCAATGGCTCGTATCCTGGAGGATTGGCCCGAGGGGCTCGCTGGTTCGGTTGATATCGAGGTGCCCGCCGGCAATCACCTGCCCATCGACTCCCCTTCACAGGTTGATGTCCGGTGGCATTTTCGTGCAGAGGGGGACTTCGACTATGGAGGCTTGCTTCTTGCGCAGCTGAAACAGGAAGTTGGATCCCGTTGTGCCTCCGCTTCGTTGGAAAATGGAGAACCTGGTCTTGTGGATGAAGCCCAGCTCGATGAAGTCTGGGAGACACCCACGTATTCCAGCAGTGGAGAATTGATAGGTCCCACGTCGGATACTGCAGGGCACACCTATTACTGGATCGCAGGGAAGAACACGGCTGTGACGGCGATGCGGCGGCTCCTGGTGAAAGAGGCGGGTGTGCCTCGCCACCACGTGTCGTTTATGGGGTATTGGCGATAACGGGGTTACAAAGTGGATAAACGTGTAGGGCTTGTCGCTTTCCTTGCGGCTTCCACCGTGTGCGCGGCATTAGTGTCTCTTCTGTTCGGGGCGCGTGAAATGGGTTTCGGGGCAACGTTGGGCGCGGTTCGCGACGGAATTGTGTTGGCATTCTCGGGAGGAGCCGAAAGGCTTGAGGCCTCCAGCGACGAGGCGAAGATCATTGCACAGCTTCGGGTTCCGCGCACCCTGCTCGGCCTGTTGGTGGGGGCAGCCTTGGGCACAGCGGGGGCGTTGCTGCAGGGACACACCCGAAACCCGCTCGCAGACACAAACTTGCTGGGTGTAGGCCCTGGTGCGGCGCTTGCGGTGGCTGCAGCCATTTCCTTTCGTGGCTCAATGACGGTGTTGGGCACTGTTGGGGTGGGATTCCTCGGCGCAATACTTGCGGTGGCGCTCGTGTTCACACTCAGTATGAGGAGCCTGGGATCGAGCCCGATCATGGTTGTGCTCGGTGGTTCTGCGCTGGGCGCGGTTTGTAGTGCGCTCACCAGCGGCATCGTGCTGACGAATACACAAAGCCTCAACGAGATGCGGTTTTGGACGGCGGGCGCTATCGCTGGGCGTGACATGCAGGTGGTCGCGGTGCTTGCCCCGGTGATTCTCCTCGGACTAGTGGGGGCCTTCGCCATGGCAAACAGGGTGAACCTCCTGAACTTGGGAGACGATGTGGCAAGCGCACTTGGCGTGAGCGTCCCCCTCTCGCGGGCCGTGGGCATCGTCCTGGTTGCATTGCTCACGGGTGCCGCGGTGGCTGGGGCGGGCCCAATCGGGTTCGTCGGTCTGGTTGTTCCACACCTTGTGCGCGCCTTCACGGGGCCCGATTACCGCTGGGTACTACCGTGTTCCGCGTTGGCTGGGGCCACGTTGCTTTTGCTTGCCGACGTTATCGGCCGCGTCATCGCCAGGCCCGGCGAATTGCAGGTGGGCATCACGCTCGCCTTCGTTGGTGCCCCATTTGCCCTGTACCTCTTGCGCAAAGGGGCGAAACTGTGATGCGGGTTTTCGTGACGAATGGTGTCCTTGCGGTGTTGGCTTTCGCCGCGGCCCTTGGCGGCGTTATGGTCGGGGACTTCGGGCTTACGGTGCGGGATGTCGCTTCTGCGCTCATGGGCCAATCCACAGAATTGGCTCGTACGGTGATTGTTCAGTGGCGTCTGCCGCGGGTGGTAACTGCTTTGGGAGTAGGAGCTGCGCTTGGTTTTGCGGGGGCGATCTTCCAGACCATCACGAGGAATCCATTGGCGAGCCCAGACATCTTGGGCGTCACTTCGGGTGCCTCCGCTTTCGCATTGACTGCGTTACTTGCTGGTGGAAGCTCCGGAATGCTGCTGCATCTTCTGGGGGTCCCGCTCAGTGCGTTCCTCGGTGGATTAGCAGTGTCTGCGGCAATCTGGTGGCTGAGCCGTGGCGCGGGTCTCGGGTCTTTCCAGCTTGTCTTCGCCGGGATCATTATCAATGCACTGGCGATGGCATATACCTCGTTCCTGCTCGTTCGCGCCGACTATCGTGACGTGGGCAAGGCGCAGGCGTGGGTGACCGGCTCGGTGGGTTCTGCTAGCTGGCGCGATGCACTCGCCGTACTTATTGCGCTGGCAGTCGTCGTTCCGTTCTTGCGGTGGGCAGCCTTCAATCTGCAGGCGCTCTCGCTCGGGGAGGATACGGCTGCTGGCCTCGGGGTGGAGCCCCGGCATATGCAACTCATCCTCATGCTCATGGCTGTAGTGCTGGCATCGGTGGCCGTCGCGGCGTCTGGTCCGATAGCTTTTGTGGCGTTTGTTGCGCCACAGATTGGACGCAAGATCACACAAGCAGCAACGCCACCTTTAGGAACAGCGATGCTCGCTGGCGCGGCGATTGTGTCTGGCGCAGACTTAGCAGTGCGCACCCTGGTGCCGGGGAACTTGCCGGTGGGCATAGCTACAACTGCGATTGGTGGCGCAGCACTGCTCTACACACTGCTACGCGCAACACGAAAGGTGTCCGTATGATGCTTCAGGTTCGAAATCTCAAGGTGAGTTATGGGGCTTCCGTCATCGTTGACGGCATTGATCTCGACGTGCCCCAAGGCGGTGTCACCACAATCATCGGCCCCAACGGTTGCGGCAAGTCAACGCTGTTGCGAGCTACAGCAGGGCTTATTGCGCGCGATGGCGGCACGGTAATGTTGAACGGCGTAGACACGTCGAAAATGAAGCGCCGAGAGATTGCGCGTCAGCTAGCAGTATTGCCACAGACGCCTGTCGCCCCCGAGGGACTGACGGTTCGTGACTTGGTCAGCCGCGGACGCCACCCGCATCAGTCTTGGCTACGACAGGCTTCTGCTGAGGATGCGCGTGCGGTTGATGCGGTGATGGAACTGACCAATATTGCAGAGTTTGCAGATCGTCCACTCGAACGGCTTTCTGGCGGACAGCGCCAGCGTGCCTGGATCGCGATGGTCTTGGCGCAGGACACTCCGCTCGTGTTTTTGGACGAGCCGACGACATACCTCGACCTGTCTCACTCCGTCGAGGTCTTGTCGCTCGTACGTCGACTCGCTGATCAAGAGGGGCGAACCGTGCTCATGGTGTTGCATGATTTGAACCTCGCAGCACGCTACTCGGATCAACTTATCGTGATGCAGCGTGGCGAGGTTCGTGCGGTCGGTGCGCCTGCCGAGGTGGTCACGGAGACTTTGCTGAACAGCGTTTTTGATCTGCCTGCTGTCGTGGCAACCGACCCGGTAAATGGGGGCCCACTGGTTGTCCCCCGGTAAGCACCACTTCTAGAGCGACTTTTTGATTTGCTCGATTGCGTACGGGATGGTGAGGGGGTTCGGCATGCTCATTGCATTGGCGGTATCGGTGTCTAGCCAGTAGACCCCGCCACGCTTGTTGACATCAAGGTCCATGAAATTCTCGTCGTTCTTCAGCGCATCGATTGCGCCGTAGTAGTCCAGCACGAAGAGGTAGTCCACGTCGTTGAAGTCGACGTAGTTTTCAGGCGACCAGTCGAGGAAGAAGCTGGAGCCATCGCCGTTGAACTTCTCTGGGATCTTGAAACCAAGCTTTTCAATGAAGGAGCCGCGGCCGTCGCCCGAGGTGTATACGCCAAACTTTCCGTCGTAAGGCATGCCGATTACCGCTGTTTTGCCTTGCAACTCAGGGTGAGCTTCGCGGAAATCTTGGAAAGCCTGCTCGGAATCGGCGATGGGTTTTTCGCCTTCGGCTTCCTTATTTAACGCCTTGGAGATTTCCTTAATCTGCTCATCCCACGGCACTTGCCAATCTTGGTATGCATCCGAGTGGAAGGTAGTTGGCGCAATTTGCTCGAGCAGCGCCTTCTTGTCAGCTTCGAGACCACTGTTCACCGCAATGATCTTTGTCGGGTT
The DNA here is from genome assembly GCF_024102595.1 of Corynebacterium lipophilum. Lineage (NCBI taxonomy): Bacteria > Bacillati > Actinomycetota > Actinomycetes > Mycobacteriales > Corynebacteriaceae > Corynebacterium > Corynebacterium lipophilum. Next base: position 44,394 of record NZ_JAEUWV010000012.1, on the reverse strand, counting down.
GAGCGAGGCAACTCTTTCGGCAGTGTCGGTGCTGAACTCGGTGGTCGTATCCCGGATCGGGTTTGGGTCGACTGTGAGTTTGTCCTTGGCCCATGGTCCAAGTCCGGAAGGGTCTCCCGAACCTTCCTGTTGCCAGGTGGCGTAACCGACCGGTTGTTCACCGAGCGCAAGGACCGTATCGACGTCGCCGAGACCCATTGTCACAATGCGCTCCTCTGACCCGTTGGCATTGGAGGTTTCGGGAGCGGTTGTCGAATCGCTTGATCCGGTGGAGCAGCTGGCAAGCATGAGCGCCGCAGTGAACGTGGCTGCGATCCCCTTCAGAGCGCGAGGGGTAAAGAGTGTCAAGGTTGCACCTTTCGTAGGTGGTTAAAGAATTTCGCGTTAGGTCTCCCTGACCTAACGTGACCACTCTAAGGTATGCCTTGCCTAATGGGCAATCCTTGTCTAGGCGCTCGGGACCGGGTCGACGAACGTCGATACGAGGTAGCGGTTGATGTCGGAGCGGTTGATGATGCCCACGACGGTGCCGTCATCTGCCACAACCAGCGCCTTCTTTAGGTGTTTATCGGTGAGGACGGAGGAGATGTGCCCGAGGTCGTTGTTGACGTTGACCGTGATGACGGACTTGGTCGCGATGGAGACGATTGGCCGGTCGAGGACTACGGCGACGTCGGTACCGAACTCCGTCGAGTCGTTGTGCGCGAGCAGCGCATACGGTGTGGTGAGCGCCGGGACGGAGTCGCCGATGACGTCGAGCACGTCGCCGTCGGCGACGAAGCCCGTGGTGGGCGTCATGACGGCCGCGCCCAGCATGTATGCCGTGGCGAGCCACTGGACAGTCGAGACGCCAATGTTGAAGTCGGCCATGATGTTGGTGAAGCCGACGTTGAGGAACGTTTCATTAAACGTAGCGATAAACGCAGCGAGCGCCGCCGCAAACATAATGGACAGCGGCCGATTTTCTGCAGCCTGAGCTGCCTAGGGTGGAGACGTAGCCATGAAGCCTCTCTCAGTCGAGCGGATAGGAATGGCTTCGGTGGCGTTAGCAGATTTACGCGCGGCTATCCCGGCAGCGGGACCGCACAACGTGTCTCGTATTCCAGGCCAGGGGCAAGGCTGTGACAGATTTTCGGTTTTGGTAGGAGTGGATTTCAAAGTGGCGAGTAAAATCATTCCAAACTGCCGAGTAAAAGTATTTCAAAATGACGAGTGAAACCATTTCAAAGTGCGGAATAGGCAGTTCATGGCTATGATTTATCCTCATGGTGGATTCGTATATTGCCCGCATTGCGGACGCTCAATTAGAGGCAGCGCTTCGGCGGCAAGGTGGGGTGCTCATCCAGGGACCAAAAGGCTGCGGGAAAACAGAGACGGCAAGCCGACAAGCGGGAAGCATTTTGAATGTTGAAACCGATCCCAGCGTCCCATTGGCGATGGCTACCGATCCACGGTTGCTGCTCGATGGGGAGGCACCTCGCCTTTTCGACGAGTGGCAACTGCAGCCTCGCCTGTGGGATTTTGCGCGACACGAAATTGATCGACGCAAAGCGAAAGGGCAGTTCATTTTCACAGGCTCGACAGCGCCTGGGGTGAACGCGACTCGCCACTCCGGGGCAGGTAGATTTGCGCGATTGACGATGTCGACCATGACTCTATTTGAATCGGGCGAATCGGATGGCTCGGTGTCTTTGCGGGATGTCGTTGCTGGCAAGTCTCCTGCTTTTGCAACTCCGCCACTCGCATTTGTGGATTTAGCGAATCGGATGTGTCGTGGTGGCCTGCCCTACAACGTGGATCTTTCTTTGGAAGATGCCATTCAAAACGTCCGCGACTACATGCAAACAGTTGCGGGCGTAGACATTCACACGGTTGGGGATGTGACTCGCGACTCGGAACGGGTTCGTAGAGTTTTGCGCTCTATTGCAAGAGCCGTCGCGACAGAGCTTAACCTACAGACGATTGCAACCGACGTCGAAGTGAGTCGCGATACAGCGCGTGACTACCTTGACGCACTTTCTCGGATTTTCGTCTCCGTGGATCAACCAGCCTGGTCGACTCACCTGAGGTCAAAAGCAACGTTGCGAAAGTCTCCCAAGCGTCACCTCGCTGACCCTTCGTTCGCCATGGCTGTTCTTGAGCGAGGCCCACATCATCTGATGCAGGATCCCCGCTATTTTGGGCAACTGTTTGAGTCGCTCGTTGTGCACGAACTACGCGCGTTGACTGGCAAGACGGTGTACCACGCAAGGCTGAATACCAAGCTCGAAGTGGATGCTGTAGTCAGCTTTGACGATGTTGATCTACTCGTCGAAGTGAAGCTTGGCTATACGCCAGAGATTCTTGACCACGCCGCAGATACGCTTAAACGGTTTGCGGATCAGCTTGAACAGGAAACAGTTTTGCTCATCGTGACCTCAGGGGGTCCGGTCCACAGGCGTGCGGACGGTGTGATTGTTGCGCCGATTGGGGCGTTGGGTCCGTAGCGGAGGGATTGACGTGCGGTTCGCGTATGGCGGCCACTGAAAAAGTTCCCAAGTCCGGGAACGATTTTGGATTTCTGGTGCGGCGACCTGGGGAAACGCAGCGAAATCTAGGCTGATGGGCGGGATCGTTCCCCGAATTGCGGATGAACTGGGAACTTTTTCAAAAGGATAGGAGGGGAAACCTCTGTACCATGTGCACATGGAACCTCGAAGCACTCTCCGGACCTACGCGACGGCGATGGTTGTGTGTCTTGCGCTGGCGATCGGTACGCAGATCCTGCTCGGTAGCTCCGTGGAATTCATGACTATGACCATGGTGTGCGGCATCGTGGAGGCATCGGCGGCGCTGCTTGCGCTGGGCGGTGCGGTCTGGTTCACGCAAGCTGCGTGGGGGCGCGGCTACAGAAGAGCAGTTGTGACGGTGTGGTTAGCCGCGGTGTGCCTGGTGGTCGGGTGGGGGTCGATGGCGGTGGCGCGGTGGGAAGAGTATCGGGCGGAGATGTCCCTGCCGATCATCAACCTCTTTATGTTCCTCATTCCCATCGGCCTGGTGGTGTTGTTGAGCGCGGTCCAGCTGGTGCGGAGGCGCTAGCGCTGCGCACCTTTAATAAGGAACACCACTCCCACGATCGCGCAGGCGGCCGCGATGATAGCGCCTGTCGAGCCTGAGATGAACATGACAGCAAACGCTGAGAGCAAAATTCCTGCCCCGCCAATCAAGAAATCCATAGGTTGCAAGGCTAGTGCATGTCAGTAGACTTCGGTGACCTTGGAGGGGTCGCCGAGTCGCTCGCCGGCGAGTACGAGGCCGAGGAAGCACAGTGGCACGACGTAGCCGAGCATGATCCAGAAGGTGTGCAGCCGCGGGCCGCATGCGCGGGCGATGCCGACGCCCACCAGGGTGCCCACGGTGTTCATGAGGAGGTCGTCGATATCTGAGTAGCCGAGCGAGAAGATGTATTGTCCCGTTTCGACGGCCAGGCTCAGCCCGAACCCGAACAGCACGGCCCAGCGGGCGTCGCGGAAGGCAACGTATGCGAGCACGCCGACGGGGATGAAGAAGGCGATGTTGCCGCCGTAGCCGAAGAGGGGCGCGAACCAGGATTGGGCGTCGTGAAGCTCGGCGAGGGGCTGTAGCGAGAGTCCGCGGCGGCGTTGGTTTGCTGGGTCCCAGAGGTAGCCGATGCGGAAGAACGCTTTACACATTGTTAACGCAATGACGACGCAGCAGTAGGCGGCGAGGGCTCCGAGAGCTTTGCGGTTCATGGTTGCAACCTAGCACAGTTTCACACCAGTCACAGGGGTAACAGTGGGGGCGTCGAAAAGGCAATCTGAACTGCGCAAACGGACAAGCGAGATAGTGGGTGAAAATAAATGCTTGACTTTCACCCACTAATTCTTTAAAGTGAACAGCAAGTTAACAAACGGTCAACAAAGTAAATGAAACCGAAGGGAGAGTGTCATGAAGTTCCTCAAATACTTGCTCACGTACGATACGCGCACGATCCTTGAGGCGATCGACCGCGCATCGAACTAACAACTAACACAGAGCGAACGCGAACTGGCGGGCACCGACGAGGGGGTTGGTGCCCGCCAGATTTTTATGTGCAACCACATATGAGAGCGCCGAACATGCACCGGCGCCCGCGAACGCACTACGCTTAGGGCGAAACTCTAACTAGGCACCGAAAGTGAGACCTGTGGAAACCACGACTGCAGTAGAAGTCCTTCAGCGAGTGCTGATGCCGAAGAAGGGCGAACCGCACGACGTCCGCATGCTGTACCTCATCGAGGCAGAGCAGAACAAGCAGCGCTTGACGTGGGCGGACCGGACGAGCGTATCCATCCCCGCCGGGGAGGAAGTTTCCTTCGAGACGTACTTCAATGCGTTCCCGGCATCCTATTGGCGGCGCTGGTCGCAGCTGGAAAACGTTGTGCTGGCGATGGAGGTTGAGGGGCAGGCGACTGTCTCCATTTACCGCTCGAAGCACGACGGTAAGCGCATCGCTGTGCAAAACGCGGACGCCAGCGACGGCGTGCTGGAGGTAGTGCTGCCGCTGCGTAACTTCGAGGACGGCGGCTGGCTGTGGTTCGACGTCACGGCGGAAACGGACACGACGATCCGCAACGCGGGTTGGTTCTCCGACAAGGAGCCGGAGGCCCAGACGATGCCGGACGGCACGACCACCGGCCCGGAGCCGAAGCAGGTCGCGGTGGGTATCCCGACGTTCAATAGGCCTCGCGACGCCGTCAACGCCCTGCACGCGCTGGCAGAGGACCCGTTCGTGCTCGAATCCATCTCCGATGTGCTGATGCCCGACCAGGGCAACCAGCACCCGTCGGACCTGCCGGACTTCAAGGAAGCGGAGAAGAACCTGCAGGGTAAGCTGCAGATCTTCCGCCAGGGCAACCTGGGCGGCTCGGGCGGCTACGGCCGCATCATGTACGAGGCGCTGCGCACCACGGACGCCCCATACATCCTCTACATGGACGACGACATCGCGATCGAGCCGGATTCGATCCTGCGCGCGGTGCAGGCCGCCCGCTACGCGAAGGCCCCGATCCTCGTCGGCGGCCAGATGCTGAACCTGCAGGACCGGTCGCAGCTGCGGACGACGGGAGAGGCCGTCGATAAGGATGTGTTCATGTTCCGCGCCGCGGAGCACGCGGTGTACGACCACGACTTTGCCAAGTACCCGCTGGGCTACCTCGGCACTGAGGAAGAAGAGCTGGACCCTCGCAAGACGACGTCGCGTGCCCTGCACCGCCGCGTCGATGTGGACTACAACGGCTGGTGGATGAACCTCTTCCCACGCGTCGTCGCGGAGAAGCTCGGCCTTCCGATGCCACTGTTCATCAAGTGGGACGACAACGAGTACGCCCTGCGCGCCAAGCAAGCCGGCTTCCCGACGGTCACCTGGCCGGGCGTCGCCATCTGGCACATGGCCTGGGCCGATAAGGACGACGCCATCGACTGGCAGGCCTACTTCCACATGCGTAACCGCCTCATCGTCGCCTCCCTGTACGGCCCGGAGACCCCGGACGCGATGCTCAAGAACATGCTGAAGTCCACCTACAAGCACATCATGTGCATGGAGTACTCCACCATGGCCATCCAGCTGGAGGCCATGAAGGACTTCCTCGCAGGCCCGGACCAGCTGTTCGACATCCTCGAGACCTCGCTGCCGCGCATCCAGAAGATCCGCGCCAACTACGACGACGCCAAGGTCGTCTCCTCCGCAACGGAGCTGCCAGCGCCGACGGGCGCGCCGGGCGTACCCACCAAGAACATCGGCGGGCGCCTGGCCAAGCTGAAGAAGATCCCGTGGGCGGTCAAGGCGCTGCGCCACCAGTTCACCCAGGAGAACCAGGAGCACTGGCAGGCGCCGCAGCTCAACCTCACCGCAGAGGAGGCCCGCTGGTTCACGCTTGCTCGCCTCGACTCGGCGACGGTGGCCACGGCAGGTGGCACGGGTGTGGCGTTCCGCAAGCGCAACAAGGCGCTTGCCGACGACCTGCTGCGCGAAACCAAGGCGCTACAGGAAGAAATCAAGGAGCGCTGGCAGGAGCTACGCCAGCAGTACGAAGCCGCGAAACCAGCGCTGACCAGCGCTGAGAACTGGGGGAAGGTGTTCGATGAGCAAGCGTGAGGCTGATATTCTCGTCGCGATCCAGAACGCGGCGTACACCCCGGCAGCCGTCAAGGCGGCCAGGGGCTTGAGCCACTTCGGCGAGCACGACCTTGGCTGGTTGGCCGTCGCGGGGCTCGGGGCGGGCGTCGATAAGAAGAGGCGCTCGAAGTGGCTGGCGCTCGGCGTGGGCACGTTCGTGGCGCACGCGGCGAGCGTCGTCATCAAGCGGATTGTGCGGCGCCCAAGGCCGCATGACCCCCGCGTGAACATTGGCGTGGCCACCCCGTCGAAACTGTCGTTCCCTAGCTCGCATGCGACGAACACGGGCGCGGCCGCGGTGCACCTGATGGACATCACGGGCAAGAAGTGGCCGCTGCTGCTCGTGCCCGTGATGATGTTCTCCCGCAACCTCCTTGGCGTCCACTACCCGACGGATACTATTGTCGGTGCTTTGCTCGGCGCCGGGTGCGCCAAAGCGACGATCGAGGTGGAAAGGCAGCTGAAGTGAGCAACACGCAACCGCACGAACCCTTTTTGAAGCCGGAGCCCCACACTGAGGGCGTCGACTACCAGCAGGTACGCGTCCCGCCGAAGAACCTTCCCGACGCCATGGTGAAGGGCCTTCGCCCGAAGCAGTGGGTGAAGAACGTCCTGGTGCTGGCGGCTCCGCTGGCCGCGGGCACGGAGGCGTGGACCTCGCGCACCGCGCTGGACGTGCTGCTGGCGTTCGTGGTGTTCTGCTTCGGCGCCTCCTCGATCTACCTGGTCAACGACGCCCGCGACGTGGACAGTGACCGCGAGCACCCGACGAAGCGCTTCCGCCCGATCGCCTCGGGCATGCTGCCGATCAACCTGGCCTACGCGATGGCGGTGGTGCTCATCGTCGCAGCGCTTGGCCTTTCCTTCTTAGCGACGGACGGCTTCGCCCTCGCCCTCGTGATTGGCATCTATATTGCGCTGCAGCTCGGCTACTGCTTCGGTTGGAAGCACATCCCGGTCATTGACATCGCGCTGGTGTCCTCCGGGTTCATGCTGCGCACCATGGCCGGTGGCGTGGCGGCGAACATTGACCTGTCGCAGTGGTTCCTGCTGGTCGCGGCGTTCGGCTCGCTGTTCATGGCGTCGGGCAAGCGCTACGCGGAGCTGCTGCTGGCGCAGGAGACTGGCGCGAAGATCCGCAAGGCCCTGGAGGGCTACACGGCCACCTACCTGCGCTTCGTGTGGACCCTGTCTGCGACCGCCGTCGTGATGAGCTACGCCCTGTGGGGCTTCCAGCTCTCCAACTCGGTCGAGGGCGCGGCCGCGGTCTGGTACCAGATCTCGATGGTGCCGTTCGTCATCGCGATCCTGCGCTACGCCGCGAAGGTTGACGGTGGTCACGGCGGCGCGCCTGACGAGATTGCCCTGGAAGACCGCGTGCTGCAGATGCTGGCCGCGGCCTGGATCCTGTGCATTGTGCTGGCAGTTTACGTGGTGCCAGCGCTGGCTTAGTAACATTGGCGCAATGAAGATCAACGCCCGGGTGACGCTGCTGCTGTCGTGCGCCATTGCGGGCGTGTTCGCATTTTGGGGCGGGTGGACCAGGCGCTGGATGTCTGACGACGGCCTCATCGTCCTGCGCACCGTGCGCAACCTGTTGGCCGGCAACGGCCCAGTCTTCAACGCCGGTGAGCGCGTGGAGGCGAACACCTCCACGCTGTGGCAGTACTTGATCACCGCGTTCGCGATGGTCAGCGACGCCCGCCTGGAAACCATCGCGATGTGGCTCGCGCTGCTGTGCACGGTCGTCGCGGCGGTGCTGGCCACCTACGCTTCCGGCAAATTCTGGCGCGCCGCGCCGGTGGTGCCGCTGGGCATCCTGGTGTACTTCGCCCTGCCGCCCGCGCGCGACTTCGCCACCTCTGGCCTGGAGTGGGGCCTGTCCCTGCTGTGGCTGGCGGCGTGGTGGGCGCTGCTCGTCCAGTGGGCGGGCGGCACCGCGCGCCGCGCCGCCCCCGTGGTCGGCTACTGGCTGGCCTTCTGGTGCGGACTGTCCTGGCTGGTCCGCCCAGAGCTGGCACTCTACGGCGGACTGACCGGCCTGGTCCTGCTGGTGTACTCGCCGCGCAAGACGCTCGGCATCCTGGCGGCAGCGCTGCCCGTGCCCGCCGCGTACCAGATCTTCCGCATGGGCTACTACGGCCTGCTCACCCCGCACACCGCGGTGGCCAAGTCTGCCTCCGGCAGCGAGTGGGCCGAAGGCGCCAAGTACGCCTGGGACTTCATCGGGCCCTACGCGCTGTACCTGCCGCTCCTGCTGGTCATCGCGGTACTCCTTATTTCTTTACGACGCCTCCTCGTCACCGGACGTCGCGCCGCCATCGTGGCGCTCGTCGTGGGGTGCGCGCTGATCCACATCCTGTACGTGCTGCGCGTCGGCGGCGACTTCATGCACGGGCGCATGTGGCTGCTGCCGCTGTTCGCGTTGCTGCTGCCGGTGATGGCCGCCCCACTGACGCGCCTCAACGTGGTGGTTGCGCTGGTGTTGGTGGTGTGGGCGTCGATAATTGTGGTGCGTGCCCACCCGCTCGACGAGGACATCCACAGCAGGACGGCGAAAGAGCTCGGCATCGTTGACGAGCGCGAGTTCTGGACGATGGCCGTCAACCGCGAACCAGACAACCCGCCGCGCTACGCCGAAGACTTCCTGGGCTCGAAACTCATGACGAACTACACAGACGCTGTCATCGAGGCCCGCGACGCCCACGCCGCCCAAATCGCACCGGGGCTTATCAGCCGCGACCCGGAGCTCTACTCCTGGTACCCGCGCCCCCGCGTCCCCGACGCAGACAGTAACCTGCAGGCCTACCAGTTGTCGCTCTACCTGATCAACCTCGGGATGACCAGTATGAACGCGCCGCTCGACGTCCGGGTCCTCGACACCGTCGGCCTTGCGACGCCGCTCGCGGCCCGTATGCCGCGCGACCCCGAAGGGCGCGTCGGACACGACAAGCAGCTCGCCGCCGAATGGCAAGCCGCGGACACGGCCGTCGACCTCTCAAAGCTTCCTGAGTGGATCGACCAGGACGAAGCACGCCAAGCCCGCGCCGCACTCCGTAGCCCCGAAATAGCCGAGCTGCTCGCCACCTCCCGCGAGCCAATGAGCCGCGAACGCTTTTGGAAGAACATCAAATACTCGCTGGGTAACGGCCGAACCCTCCAGCTTTCCGACGACCCCTCCACCTACCTCAGCTACCTCACAGACGACGAACAGGCACGGCTCAGCCAAGGCGAGGATTTGGGTATCCATAGCGGTACCCGTGTAGTTTGGTAGCAAACTGCTGAGAAAGGGAAACGCTGTATGAAGAACCGCCACGGACTCATGGGCCTAGTGGTAGCGCTCCTGACCGCGCTGTCGATGATCGTCGCCGCCCCCCAAGCACAAGCCGCTAACCGTGACTGGCTGCGCCCCGACTCCACCGGAACCTGCGAGTGGGACCGCGTCGGCTACTGGGTACAACGCTGCACCGTCTGGTCGCCAGCAATGGGCCGCCACATCACCGTCCAGATCCAGCCCGCTCAGCGCGGCGGCAACGCCGGCCTCTACATGCTCGACGGCCTCCGCGCCACCGAACGCACCAACGCCTGGGTCCAAGACGTCAACGCAGCACGCACCTTCGTCAACCACAACATCACCCTCGTGATGCCGGTCGGCGGCCAGTCTTCCTTCTACACCGACTGGAACGCGCCAGCCACCTACAACTTCAACAGCCCCGTCACCTACAAGTGGGACACCTTCCTGTCCAAGGAGCTGCCCGCATACCTGCAGCGCCACTTCGGCGTATCCCCGACGAACAACTCCATCCTCGGCCTGTCCATGGGTGGCACCGCCGCGATCAACCTCGCCGCGCTGCACCCGCAGCAGTTCCGCCAGGTGCTGTCCTACTCCGGCTACCTCACCACCACCATCCCCGGCGCCCAAACCGCGCTGCGCCTCGCACTTCTCGACGGCGGCCTCTACAACCTCAACGCCATGTGGGGCTCCATCTTTGATCCCCGCCGCTACGAGAACGACCCATTCCTAAACATGGGTAACCTCCGCGGCCGCGACGTCTACGTCTCCGCCGGAAGCGGTACACCATCCGCCCGCGACGACCGCTACCTGCCACAGCACAAGGCCGCCGGTATCGCGCTCGAGATGGTCGCGAACTTCACCACACGCCTGTGGAGCGCCAAGGCTACGGCCACCGGCGTCAAGCACACCGCCGTGTTCACACCTGTTGGCCTGCACAACTGGGAACAGTTCGGCCAGCAGCTTGAGTACACGAAGCCGCGCATCCTCAACGTGATGAACGCCTGGTAGTTTTTGGCTCTTGCACTTCTTGGCTCCCGCGCACCAAATTCCTTGATTTGGTGGGCGGGTTTTGCGTTTTCCCAGGTGGCGTGGCTTGCGGGAGGGAATTTGGTGTCTGCCTAACTCCTGTGTGCACCAAAATCCTGGATTCTCGCGTGCTGATCTGCAAACGCCCAGGTCACTGACTCTCGCTGAGGGAATTTGGTGCTTGGTGTACGAGGGTGAGTGACAAAAGACGCACCCCAGTTTTGACGACCTGGGCTTTTACCCCGTCCCCGAGCATGAATTGCGTCCTCTGCCACTCGCTCCCCGATCTGCGCACCAAATTCCTTGGTTTGGTGGGCGGGTTTTGCGTTTCCCCAGGTGGTGTGGCTTGCGGGAGGGAATTTGGTGTCTGCCTAACTCCGGTGTGCACCAAATTCCTGGATTTTCGCGCGCTGATCTGCAAACACCCAGTTCGCAGGCCCGCGCCGAGGGGATTTGGTGCACGCGCCCCACCCACAAGCCAAATATCTTGGTGGCGCTCCGGCGTGTCTGGTGGCTAAACTCTCAAGGCATACTTAACCTTTAGAGTGATTTGTTAGCGCCGTCGCTGGTTGATTCCGGGGGAGGGGAACCCTCGGAGTTGGTCGTAGAGCACGCGGCGCTGGTTGTGCACACCCAAAAAATGGCAAAAGCCCAGAAGAAGAGTTGAGGCAGGAAATTCATGCGTGAGACCCGTTCCCCTATGAATCGGATGAAGAAGGCTGCGATTGTTGCGGCGGCGGTGCCGATGGTGGCGTCGTTAGTTCCGGTGTTGTCGACGTCGGCTGCGGCGCAGTCGTCGTTGCCGCTGTCGAGTAACCGTGGTGGGCTGTCGGATAATATTCGGCCGTCGGACCCGCCGAAGCGGACGCCGATTGAGGTTGATAAGAACCCGCAGATCCCGGGCCTGCCTGAAGGTGTGAGCGTGGACCGCATTGAGTGGTTGACGAACCGCCGCGTGGCTGTGTTTATTCGTTCGGCGGCGATGCCGGAGCAGCTGATGCAGGTGCAGATCCTGCTGGCGCGTGACTGGCACTCGAATCCGCAGGCGAAGTTCCCTGAGGTGTGGGCGCTCGATGGTCTGCGTGCTCGTGATGATGAGAACGGCTGGACCATCGAGACGAATATTGAGCAGTTCTACGCTGACAAGAACGTGAACGTGATCCTGCCGGTTGGTGGCGAGTCTTCGTTCTACTCGGATTGGCAGCGCCCGAACAACGGGAAGAATTACAAGTGGGAGACCTTCTTGACGAAGGAGCTCGTCCCGGTGCTCAATAACGAGTTCCGCTCGAATGATAGCCGTGCCGTGGTGGGTATCTCGATGGGTGGTACTGCCGCGATTAACCTGGCGGAGCGTAACCCGCACCTGTTCAAGTTCGTGGGTTCCTTCTCTGGTTACTTGGACACCACAACCACGGGTATGCCGACGGCGATTAAGGCCGCGCAGATGGATGCGGGCGGCTACGACTCGGAGGCGATGTGGGGCCCGGCTGGGTCGCAGGACTGGATTGACCACGACCCGAAGCTTGGCATTGAGGCGTTGAAGGACATGACGGTGTACGTGTCCTCGGGCTCGGGCCGCGATGACTTTGGTAACCCGGAGTCGGTGGCGAAGGGCGCTGCGAACCCGGCTGGTGTCGGGCTCGAGGTGATTTCTCGCTTGTCGACGCAGACCTTCGTCGATTACGCGTCGCGGACGCCGGTGAAGCCGGTTGTGAAGTTCCGTCCGTCGGGCGTGCACTCGTGGGAGTACTGGCAGTTTGAGATGACGCAGGCCTGGCCGTACATCGCGAATGCGTTGGCGTTGGCGGAGGCTGACCGTGGTTCGGACTGCAACCCGGTGGGCGCGATCGCTGAGGCGACGAAGTCTGGCGTGATCGGCAGCTGCGTGAACAACGAGTACGACGTCGCTGACGGCAAGGGCAAGGCCGAGGACTTCCGTGGTGGTACCGCGTTCTGGTCCCCGAAGACGGGTGCGTACCCGCTGTTCGGCGCGATCCTGGCGAAGTACAGCGGCCTAGGTGGCGCGTCGAGCTGGCTCGGCTTCCCGACCACCGGTGAGACCAAGACACCAGACGGCGTTGGCCGCTTCGTCCACTTCGAGAACGGTTCTATTTACTGGACGCCGCAGACCGGCGCGTACGCCATCCCTGGTGACATGTTCAAGGCCTGGGGCGAGAACGGCTACGAGACGGGCGACCTGAAGTACCCGGTTGCTGAGGCGAACCAGGTGGGCAAGGGCTATGTGCAGAAGTTCCAGGGCGGGTTCCTGACTCGCAACCCGGATAAGAGCCACAACATTGTCCACGGCGCGATCGCCGAGAAGTACGGCGAGCTGGGCACGGCGACGAGCGCGCTGGGCTACCCGAAGAGCAACGAGATCGCGATCCGCGGAGGGTTCTTCCAGCAGTTCGAGAAGGGCAACATCTACTGGTCGCCAGAGACCGGCGCACACGTGGTGCTCTATGGCGACATCTTCGAGGAGTGGGGCAAGCGCGGCTACGAGCAGGGCGCGATGGGCTGGCCGACCTCGGACATGCGCGAAATCCCTGCCGGTGGACTGGTGATTGACTTCCAGCACGGAACGCTGGAGCAGGTCAACGGCGTGGTCCGCGAGCGGAAGTAAGGAGCGGCGATGAAGCGACTGCTGACGAGCGCAAGCCTGTGCCTCGCGTTGGGCCTGGCGGCCTGTGGTGGCACGACGGTGGAAAGCGATGACGTAACGGCGACCCAGGCCCCGCCGACGGCAACGTCGTCGGCGTCTGGCACTGCGAAGGCGACGACGTCGGAGGGAGCGAAGCCGGCGTCGAAAAACCAGGGCCCGGCGGATCAGCCGGCGCGCGAGGTGACCTCGATTCCGGAGCAGGCGCCGACGTTTAGCCCGAAGGAGCAGGCGTTCCTTGATCAGCTGCAGCAAAGCGGCGTGAATGTGAAGGGCGTCGAGGATCAGTTGACGGCGACGGGCGCGACGGTGTGCAATGGTGACTCCGTGACGCGCGATGCGGTTGCGGGGCAGCTGGTAGAGCAGCGCCGCACCGATTTGGATGCGAATGCCGTGGCGGCGCTGATTGGTGAAACCGCGCAGTCCAAGCTGTGCAAGTAAGGGAGTAATATGCGCAGAGCAGGCGTTGTAGCTGCGGTCATTGTGGTGCTCGCGGCGATTGGGCTGGGGGTATTCCAGTGGCTCAAGAACCAGGACGGGCCGAGTGTCGTTGAGCCGGGTGAGCCGGGCACGTCGACGGAGGCGCGCCAGGAGCCAGATTGGTGCCCGGCGGTGGAGTTCGTCTCGATTCCGGGCACGTGGGAATCGTCAATTGACGACGACCCCTTCGCCCCGCAGGCGAACCCGAACAGCTTTATGCTGTCGATTACGAACCCGCTGCAGGAGCGCTACCCGATTGACCAGGTGCGCGTGTTCACGGTGCCGTACACGGCGCAGTTCCGGAACATCCAGACTCCGCAGGGCCGCAACGAGATGAGCTACGACGAGTCCCGCGCTGAGGGCACGGCGCGCGCGAACGGCGAGATTGCGTTCGTGGCGGAGCAGTGTCCGTCGACGAAGTTCATTGTGGCAGGGTTCTCGCAGGGCGCGGTGATTGCGGGCGATATTACGAGCCAGATTGGCGCGGGTACGCACGCGTTGCCGCCGGAGCGCCTGCTGGGCTCGTTGATGATTGCGGACGGGCGTCGTGAGAACGGCGTCGGCGTGAACCCTGGTGTTGAACTGCGTGGTGTTGGCGCTGAGATTGCGCTGCGCCCGCTGCAGATGGTTGTGAGCGCGGCGACGCCAGGCGCAACGATGACCGGTGCGCGGCAGGGTGGCTTCGGCCAGGTGGCTGACCGCGCGTATGAGATTTGTGCGCCGAATGATTCCATCTGTGACGCGCCGCAGGACATCGGAAATGCGGTGGACCGCGCGAGTGCGTTGTTGCTGGCCAACGGCAATCACGCGATGTATGCCTCGAACCCGGATGTGATTCCGGGTACCACTACGCCGCAATGGGCTGTAGATTGGTCGATGTCCGTAATTGATTCTTTCTAGAAACTAACTAATTCTAGGACCTGACTACAAGGAGTGTCCATGGATCTCCAAGTACTGATTCAGCGGTTTATTGACGAAACCGGCCAGATCAAACTCCCGCCGAACTTCACCATCCCGGCCCTGACCGAGATGCTCTACGGGGCAGCCGCACAGGCCGGTGCGACAGGCACCGTCAACATCCGCTCGTGGGACTACTCCGCAGACCCGGACGGGGCGCTGCGTACGTTCACGCGCGCGGAAGTAAACACACGGATCAAGTCGGTGGCGGCGCGCCTGCAGCAGATCGGCGCACCGGGGGACCGCGTGGCCATCCTGGCGGGCAACTGCCCCGAGTACATCTTCGGATTCATGGGTGCCATGTACGCTGGCCAGATCCCGGTGCCGCTCTACGACCCGACCGAGCCAGGCCACGAAGGCCACCTGCGCGCCGTCCTCGCCGACGCCGAGGCCAACGTGGTGCTCACCAACAAGCAGGGCGCGCCAGCAGTGCGCGCTTTCTTCGCGGAGCTGCCGGGCAAGGAACGCCCGCGCATCATCGCGGTCGACGCGCTGCCGGACACGCTCGCTGCCGGCTGGGTGGCCGGACAGGTGGAGGGGGACGTCGATACGTCGGACCATGTGTCCTTCCTGCAGTACACCTCCGGCTCCACCCGCAACCCGGCAGGCGTGATGCTCACCAACGAGTCCATCGTGTCTAACGTCATCCAGATCTATACGGCGGCGAAGCTGGAACAGCCGATGCGCGTGCCGTGCTGGCTGCCACTGCACCACGACATGGGCATCATCATCTCGATGATGCTGATCATCCTTGGCAGCGAGTTCGAGCTATTCACCCCGCGTGACTTCATCCAGCAGCCGATGCGCTGGGTGGAACGCCTCGGTCGCTGCGAGAGCGACCCGGAGGACATCCACGTCTTCACCGCGGCGCCCAACTTCGCGCTCGAGCTGTGCGCTCGTGCCGTCGGGCACGCGCCGCAGGACCTGGACCTGTCCGTCCTCGACGCCCTCGTCATCGGTTCTGAGCCGGTGACGAAGCCGAGCGTCGACAGCTTCATTGCGGCCTACGAGGGCTTCAACCTGGACCGCAAAGCGATGCGCCCCTCCTACGGGCTCGCGGAGGCGACCCTGCTCGTTTCCACCCCGCAGACCCCGGAGCGCCCGAAGTTCGTCACCCTCGACCGCGACAAGCTCACCGAGGGGCTTGCGGTAGAGACAGATGGCGGCGTTGTGATGGCCTCCAACGGCCAGCCGGTGTCATGGATGCACTTCGCCGTCGTCGACCCGCAGACCCACGACGAGGTCGCGCCTGGCACCATCGGCGAGCTGTGGGCACATGGCCCGAACATCGCCCTCGGCTACCAGGACCGCGCGCGCGACACCGCCGACACCTTCGGCAACACCATCGGCGCCACGCTCCAGGAAGGCCTGCCGAAGGACGGCTGGCTGGCAACAGGGGACCTGGGCACGCTTCTCGACGGCCACCTCTACATCACCGGCCGCGTCAAGGACCTCATCGTCGTCGCAGGACGTAACCACTACCCGCAGGACATCGAGGCCACCGTCATGGAGGCCAGCGAACATGTGCGCAAGGATTCGGTGGCGGCGTTTGCGGTGCCGGGGGAGGACGTCGAAAAGCTGGTGCTGCTGGTAGAGCGCGCGGACACCGCCACCCCGGACGGCGACGCCGACGCCATCGCCGCGATCCGCTCCGCCGTGACCGCGAAGCACGGCCTGGCGCCCGCAGACATCCGTTTCTACGCGCCGGGCGAAATCGCGCGTTCCTCCTCGGGCAAGATTGCGCGCCAGGTCAACGCGAAGAACTATCAAGGCTGATAACGAAAAGAAAGGCACGACCGATAGGGTTAGGTGCTATGAGTGAGAATGCATTGATCCAGTGGCTGCAGCAGTGGGTTGCGGAGACGACGGGTGTGGAAAGCGTTGACGCGACCACCCCGTTTGAGTCCTACGGGCTTTCCTCCCGCGACGCAGTGGTTCTCTCCGGGGAACTGGAGAAGCTGCTGGGTCGACGCATCGACCCCACCGTGGCCTACCAGTACCCGACGGTCGCCGCCTTGGCCCACGCGCTGACGGCGGACGCCCCGGCGGCGCCGCAGGTCGTTGCTGCTGGCAGCAACGTGGAGGCGAAGGGCCACGACATTGCCATCGTTGGCACCGCGGGCCGGTTCCCGGGCGCGCATAACGTGGACGAGTACTGGGAGCTGCTCGCCGCAGGTGAGGTCACCACAGGCCCGCTGCCGGAGGGCCGTTGGCCCGAGTACAACTCGGATCCGTTCCTGCGCACCAAGATGCGCGAAGAAGCTACCGACGGCGGCTACCTCGACGACATCGCCGCCTTCGACAACGAGTTCTTTGGCCTGTCCCCGCTGGAGGCGAAGAATATCGATCCGCAGCAGCGCATCATGCTGGAGGTCGCCTGGGAGGCGCTTGAGGACGCCCACATCCCCGCCGACTCGCTGCGTGGGCAGCGCGTGGGCGTGTTTGTTGGTTCCTCGAATAACGACTACGGCATGCTCATGGGCGCTGACCCGGCGCAGGCGCACCCGTACGCGCTGACCGGCGCGTCGAGCGCGGTGATCCCGAATCGGATCTCCTACGCCTTCGACTTCCGCGGCCCGTCCATGAACGTGGACACGGCCTGCTCCTCCTCGCTGGTGTCGGTGCACCACGCGGTGCGCGCGCTTCGCGACGGCGAAGCCGACGTCGCCCTCGCCGGCGGCGTGAACATCCTCGCCAACCCGTTCGCTTCCTTGATGTTCTCGGAATTGGGCGTGATTTCGCCCTCCGGGAAGATCCACGCATTCTCTGATGACGCGGACGGCATCGTCCGTTCGGAGGCGGCCGGGTTCATCGTGCTCAAGCGTGTGGAGGACGCCATCGCCGACGGCGACGACATCCTCGCCGTGATCAAGGGCAGCGCCACCAACTCGGACGGCCACTCCAACGGCCTGACCGCCCCGAACCCGGAGGCCCAGGTAGATGTGTTGCAGCAGGCGTACGCCGACGCGGGCGTGGACCCGTGCACCGTCGACCTCGTGGAGGCCCACGGCACCGGCACTATCCTCGGCGACCCGATCGAGGCCACCGCGCTGGGGCAGGTCTGCGGCGCCGGACGCGAGGCTGGCCAGCCGCTGCTGCTCGGCTCCGCGAAGTCGAATATCGGCCACTCGGAGTCCGCCGCGGGCGTGGCCGCGCTGATCAAGGTCGTCCAGGCCCTGCAGCACGACACGATCCCGGCCATGGCGAACTTCGCCGGCCCGAACCGCTACGTCGACTTCGACGCCAACAACCTTGAGGTCGTCGAGGACCCGCGCGAGTGGCCTCAGTACTCCGGCCAGCGTGTGGCGGGTGTCTCCGGCTTCGGCTTCGGCGGCACGAACGCGCACGTCGTGGTCAAGGAGTTCGACCCCGCTGACTACGAGGCAGCACCGCAGCGCACCGAGGCGCTCACCGGCGTATCGACGGCCGCCCTGCCCGTCAGCGGCCTGTTGACCTCGCGGCGCAAGTCCGCGGCAGCCGAGCTGGCCGACGCCCTGGAGGGACGCCCGGACGCAGACCTCATTCCTATCGCGCGCTCCTTGGCACTGCGCAACCACGGCCGTTCCGCCGCGGTGGTTACCGCCGCCACGACCGAGGAGGCCGTCAAACGGCTGCGCCAGGTTGCGGAGGGCAAGATCGGCCCCGGTATCGCCGTGGCGGATTCGCCGAACGCACTCGGCCCGGTGTTTGTGTACTCCGGCTTCGGCTCCCAGCACCGCAAGATGGCGAAGCAGCTCATGGCATCCTCGCCGCTGTTTGCGCAGCGGATGCGTGAGCTGGACTCCATCGTCCAGTTCGAGGCCGGCTGGTCCATCATCGAAATCATCGAGGACGACGGGCTGACCTACGACACCGAGACCGGCCAGGTCGCGGTGACCGCCTACCAGATCGCGCTGACTGACATGCTCGACGCCGCCGGAATCCGCCCGGCAGCAGTGATGGGCATGTCCATGGGTGAGATCGCCGCGGGCTACGCCTCCGGCGGCATCAGCGCGAAGGACGCGATGGTGATCGCGTGCCACCGCGCTCGACTGATGGGTGAGGGCGAAGCGCTCACCGCCGACACCGACGCCGAGGGTGCTATGGCCGTCGTCGAATTGAGCGCCGATCAATTGGAGGGCACGGGTGTTGAAGCGGCCGTGTTCGCCGGGCCCGGCATGCTCACCGTCGGCGGCCCCGTCGGTGCGGTGAAGGGGCTCGTCGAAAAGCTGGAAGAGGAAGGTAAGTTCGCGCGACTGATGCGCGTGCGCGGCGCCGGGCACACGAGTGCGCTCGACCCGATATTGGGCGATTTGGCTGCCCAGATCGCCGGCATTGAGGCGCACCCGCTGCGGATCCCTCTGCTGAGCAGCGTCGACGAGCGCGTGGTGTACCAGCCGGGCCAGGTCGTGCACACCGACGAATACTTCCTGCGCATGACGCGCCAGCCGGTCTACATCCAGCAGGCCACCGAGACCGCGTTTGCCGAGGGCTACACCACGCTCGTGGAGGTCGCGCCAAACCCGGTCGCGATCATGGGCCTGATGAACACCGCGTTCGCCTCGGGCAAGCCCGACGCGCAGCTGCTGTTTACCTGCAAGCGCAAGGTCGACGAAGTGGAGTCCATCCTGGACCTCGCCGCGAAGCTGTACGTCACCGGCACCGCCGTCGACTTCACCGCGTTCTACGGGCGCGGCCCGCGTATCGACGCCCCGCTGACCCAGTTCAAGCGCTCCGAATTCTGGACCGATGCGCGCCCCGCGTCCGCGCACACCTCGCTGCTCGGCGCGAAGGTGCGCCTGCCGGAGGGTCAGGTCGCGTACTCGACCGCCGCGGACACGCTGTTTAGCCCGCACCAGATTATCGACGCCGTCGCCGCCGAAGTTCTGCCCGGCTCCCGGGTGGTGGCATACGAGGACCACGACGTACTGCCTGCAGAGGGCGACGTAACCACCATCGCGGCGACCTCGCTCGGCGGGGTGAGCGTGAAGGTGTTCCACGAGGACACCCTGCTGGCGGAAGGCTTCGCCACCGCGCTCGACCTTGGCGGTGCTGTTGAGGAAGACTCAACGACCGCTGCTCCGGCCGCGGCGGCTGACGTTGCTGGTGACGCCGCGCCCGTCGCCGACGAGCTCGCCGACGTCGACGCCATCCGCTGGGACCCGAACTCCGGCGAGTCCGTCGCCCAGCGCCTGCGCTCCATCGTGTCCGAGTCCATGGGCTACGACGCCGAGGACCTCCCCGACGAGCTACCGCTCATCGACCTCGGCCTGGACTCGCTGATGGGCATGCGCATCAAGAACCGCGTGGAAAACGACTTCCAGATCCCGCCACTGCCAGTACAAACGCTTCGCGACGCCTCCGTCGCCGACGTCATCCGCATCGTCGAGGACGCGGTCGCCGGGGTGCAGTCGGAGGCCGCTGAGGCTGCCGCCGAGCCCGCTGAGCCCGCCGATGCTACTGCCGCCGAACCTGCCGAGAAGGCGGAGGGTGCCCAGGGCGTCGGCGTCGCACCACGCGATGCCTCGGAGCGCATGGTGTTCGGCGCGTGGGCGAAGTTCACCGGCACCGCAGCCGCAGGCGTGACCTCCGAACTGCCAGCCATCGACGACGCGCAGGCCGAGAATATCGCCAATCACCTCAGCGAGCGCTCCGGCATCACCGTGACCGCCGAGCAAGTCAAGGACGCAGAGACGCTCGAGCCGCTCGCCGATATTGTGCGCGAAGGCCTCGAAACCGAGGTCGAGGGCAACATCCGCGTGCTGCAGCAACCAGAGCACACCACCAAGCCGCCCGTGTTCGTGTTCCACCCGGCCGGTGGGTCCAGTGCGGTGTACCAGCCGTTAGCTCGTCGACTAGAAGATGACGTCGCGGTGTACGGCGTCGAGCGACTCGAGGGCACCCTCGAAGAGCGCGCCGCGGCCTACGTGGAAGACATCAACCGCATCGCGCCCGAGGGCAAGGTCGTGCTCGCTGGCTGGTCCTTCGGCGGCGCACTGGCCTACGAGGTGGCGCACCAGCTGGGCAACGACCGCATCGCGTTCATCGCGCTGCTGGACACCACCCAGCCGTCCGAGCCCGCCCCCGACACCCCAGAAGAAACCAAGAAGCGTTGGGAGCGCTACGCCAAGTTTGCCAAGGACACCTACGGGCTGGACTTCCCGGTGCCCTTCGACCTGCTGGAGACAGCAGGGGAGGACGCGGTCCTCAACATGCTGGCCGAGTTCCTCGCCACCACCGACGCCTCCGAGCACGGTCTCGCCGCCGGTGTGCTGGAGCACCAGCGCGCGTCCTTCGTCGATAACCAGATCCTCAACCGCCTCGACTTCGCCCGCTGGGCAGACGTGCAGGTGCCGGTGCTGCTGTTCCGCGCCGAGCGCATGCACGACGGCGCCATTACCCTGGAGCCGGCCTACGCCCACATTGACGAGGACGGTGGCTGGGGCGCTATCGTGAAGGATTTGACGATCGTCCATCTGCCGGGCGACCATTTGGCAGTAGTTGACGAGCCCGCGGTTGGCATCGTGGGCAAGTACATGAACGAATGGATTGATAATGGCAACTAGCGCAGAAAAGCTCGCTGACCTGCGTGCACGTCTAGAAAAAGCGCAGGACCCCGGTTCAGAGCGCTCGCGGAAGCGCCGCGACGACGCCGGGAACACCACCCCGCGCCAGCGCATCGCCGCGCTGCTCGACGAAGGCTCCTTCGTCGAGATCGGTGCCCTGGCCCGCACACCCGGCGACGAGAAAGCCGTCTACTCCGACGGCGTCGTCACCGGCTACGGACGTGTCGACGGCCGCCCCGTCGCCGTCTACGCCCACGACAAAACCGTCTACGGCGGTTCCGTCGGCGTCACCTTCGGCCGCAAGGTCGTCGAGGTCATGGAGTTCGCGATCAAGATCGGCTGCCCCGTCATCGGCATCCAGGACTCGGGCGGTGCCCGCATCCAAGACGCCGTGACGTCCCTGGCCATGTACTCCGAGATCGCCCGCCGCCAGCTCCCGCTATCCGGCCGCAGCCCGCAGATCTCCATCATGCTGGGCAAGTCCGCCGGCGGTGCCGTCTACGCGCCCGTGACCACCGACTTCGTCGTCGCCGTCGACGGCCAGTCCGAAATGTACGTCACCGGCCCCAACGTCATCCGCGAAGTCACCGGCGAGGACATCACCTCCGCCGAACTCGGCGGCGCCCGCGTCCAGGAACAATCCGGCAACATCCAGGCCGTCGTCAGCTCCGAGGAAGAAGCCTTCGACTACGTCCGCGACCTCCTCGCCCACCTGCCGACGTCCACCTTCGACCCAGCCCCCGTCGAATGGGCCCCCGAGGACGACGACCTCGACGACTCCGCCCTTGACACCTTCATGCCCGACGACACCAACGCCGGCTACGACATGATGGACCTCCTCGTGCAGCTCGGCGACGACGAGGACCTCGTCGAAATCCAGGCAGGATACGCCGAGAACCTCATCTGCGCCTTCGGGCGCATCGACGGCCGCACCGTCGGCTTCGTCGCCAACAACCCCATGTACCAGGCCGGATGCATCGACGCCGACGCCGCCGACAAAGGCGCGCGCTTCATCCGCACCTGCGACGCATACAACATCCCCCTCGTCTTCGTCGTGGACACGCCCGGCTACCTGCCCGGCGTCGACCAGGAGCGCGAAGGCCTCATTCACCGCGGCGCCAAGCTAGCGTTCGCCGTCGTGGAGGCCACCGTGCCGAAGGTCACCCTCATCGTCCGCAAAGCATACGGCGGGGCCTACGCCGTCATGGGTTCCAAGAACCTCACCGGCGACATCAACCTCGCCTGGCCGACCGCGCAAATCGCCGTCATGGGCTCCTCCGCCGCCGTTGTCATGATCCAAGGCAAGCAGCTCGCCGCCATCGAGGACCCCGCCCAGCGCGAAGCGATGAAGAAGATGTTCATGGACTTCTACGACGAAACCATGACCTCCCCATACGTCGCCGCCGAACGCGGGTTCATCGACTCGATGATCGAGCCGTCCCAAACCCGCCTCTCTTTACGACGCGCCCTTCGCCAACTTGCCACCAAACAAGAGCAAGACCTGCCGAAGAAGCACACCATCAGTCCCCTCTAAAACACATAAGGAGAAGAATTTCATGCTTTCCTCAGCACTCGACATCGCCGGAGACATCATCAACCACCTCGTGTGGATGATCTACGCCCTCCAGGGCGGCGACTTCCTCGCCAACATGGGTTGGCTGTCGAGCTAACGCCGCTTCAGAATCAGTTTCGCTGCACCGCGCCATCCCAGCATGAGCAGCGCCGACATGCTGCTCGCCACGATGACGAACGAGTAGTGCGGCAGCTTGTGGCGGTAGAAGCCCCAAATGATCAGGCCCACCACGATCGTGATGAGCCAAATCAGCCACCCCTTGTCTTTGCGGGTGGCCAGCCACGCCAACCCCAGCCCGACCGCGAACGGCAGGAAGGTTTCCAACCAGCCGAAGAAGTTCAGCGGCATGTCTTCGGTCTGGTGCGCGATGCGCGCGAGCAGCGCGAACGCGGCGATGGCAACGTAGTCAGCAGCAATTGCGTACGGTTTTTTAATCATGTCAGACAGTCTAACCCGGTGCCTGGTTGCGTCGGTAGGTCGCTGGTAGGTGCCACAAAACCCGCTTAGCGAATTTGTGAACAGATTTGCGTCTGCTGCCCGCTAACACCGGTAAAACCGCAAATTGTAGCAATAGGAGTGTAGTAATCCTCCCGAGGGGGGACCGGCTGCGGGCCCCAGGCCCCGAGCATGGCGTTCATCCGGTCAATCTCCGGTCCCTGGGCGTCAATAACCCCCTGGGCAAACTCCACAACCTGGGCGGGGATACCCTCCTTGGCCAGGGGCATCTCACTCATCTCTACGGCCTGCTGGTGATGGGGGATCATCATCTGGGCAAACATGATGTCCGTGTCGTCGTGATCGGCGGAGATCTCCCGGTCCGCCTCAGTCGTCGCAGTGTTGGTGGCCGAGGCGGTGGCATCGGTGTTGCCTGACTCGGGGGCCTCACCGAAGGCGGCTAGCGCCGGGGTGGAGGCCACGGCGAGAGCGGAAAGAACAGGGGGTGCGCCTCATGGTGGGGTCTTTCAGGGCCATATGGAGGCAGTGGAGAGAAGTGGTGGATCAGTGGACGGCGGTGGATGCCGGAGTAGGCGTGGTGTGTTCCTCCTTCGACTCGGTCGGAGCCAGGTGAGCCGGATCCAGATCAATACGGCGCAACAGCTGGGCGTTCAGGGCCACCACGATGGTCGAGGCAGACATTAAGATCGCACCCACGGCCGGGGACAGCACGAACCCGATCGGTGCGAGCACGCCGGCGGCCAGCGGCACGGCGAGGATGTTGTAACCAGAGGCCCAGACCAGGTTCTGGATCATCTTGCGGTAGCTGGCTTGGGACAGCTCAATCATCGACAGCACTGCCCGCGGGTCATCACTGGCTAGGACCACCCCGGCAGATTCCATGGCCACATCCGTGCCCGCACCGATGGCGATACCGACCTCCGCGCGAGTCAGAGCGGGGGCGTCATTGACACCGTCACCGACCATGGCCACGCTCAAACCCCGGTCCTGCAGCTGCATGACCTTGGTGTCTTTGTCCTGGGGCAGGACCTCGGCGAAGACCTCATCGATCCCCAGGTCCTGGCCAACCGCCTGGGCCACCTGCTGGGCGTCGCCGGTGATCATCGCAACCTTCACCCCGCGGTCCTGCAGGGCTTTCACGGCGGCGCGAGATTCGGGGCGGATCTTGTCCTCGACGGCCACCGCACCGATGATCTGACCGTCGCGGACAATATGGAGCACCCCAGCCCCACGCCCGGTCCAGGCGCTGGTGGTGTCGGTGAGCTCGGCCGGGGTGGTGAGGTTGAACTCGCGCAGCATGTTCGGCCCGCCCACGAGGATCTCAGCGCCATCGACAGTGGCCCGGACCCCTCGGCCGGAGGCGGCGCTGAAACCAGTTGCACGGATTTGCCGACGGGAGGCCTCGGGATGGGCGGCCGCGGCCTCCACGATGGCTCGGGCCACGGGGTGCTCGCTGTCGGCCTCCGCGGCGGCGGCCAGGGCCAGCAGCTCGCCCTCGGTGACGCCGACAGCTGCCGCGACATCGGTGACCGCGTGCGCTCCCTCGGTCAGGGTGCCGGTTTTGTCGAAGAGCACCATGTCGATGGTGCGCATCCGCTCGAGTGCCATCCGGTCCTTGATGAGCACCCCGGATTTCGCGGCCCGCTCGCTGGAGATCGCAATGACCAGCGGAATCGCCAGGCCCAGGGCGTGCGGGCAGGCGATGACCAGCACCGTGACCGTGCGCACCACAGCATCGTCCGGGCTGCCGATGATGGTCCACACCACCGCGGTGATCAGAGCGGAGATCAGCGCGAACCAGAACAACAATGCCGCCGCCCGATCCGCCAGGGCCTGGGCCCGAGAGGAGGACTCCTGGGCGTCGGCAACCATGCGTTGGATCCCGGCCAGAGCGGTGTCCCCGCCGGTAGCCTCTACCCGGATGCGGACGGTGTTGTCGGTGGCCACGGTACCGGCGACCACCTTGTCACCGGTGTCGCGGAAGACGGGACGGGATTCGCCGGTGATCATCGCCTCATCGAATTCGGCGGCTCCGTCGATGATGGTTCCGTCAGCCGGCACCCGGGCACCGGCCCTCACCAGCACGACGTCGTCGACGACCAGCTCGGAGATGGCCACGGTGCTGGTGGTCCCGTTGATGACTTTCTCGGCTTCATCCGGCAGCAGGGCAGCCAGCGCGTCAAGCGCGGAGGACGCGGCCCCGAGAGCGCGCATCTCCAGCCAGTGGCCCAGCAGCATGATGGTCACCAGCAGGGCCAGCTCCCACCAGAAGTCCAGGTCAAAACCACCCAGCCCCAGAGTGGTGACCCAGGAGGCGACAAACGCCACGGTGATGGCCATGGCGATCAGGAGCATCATCCCGGGTTGACGGGATTTCAGTTCTTTCCATCCGCCCTTAAGGAAAGGCGTTCCTCCGTAGACGAAGATGATCGTGCCCAGCACCGGGGGGATCCAGGTAGATCCGGGGAATGCCGGGAGGTGGTAGCCGAGCAGTTGGGCGACCATGGGGCTGAAAATAACGACGGGAATGGACAGAATCAACGACCACCAGAAGCGCTCCCGAAACATTGCGGTGCTGTGTCCGGCGTGTTCGCCGTGACCATGAACGTGGTGGTCTTCGTCGTCCAGGGCGGAGTGCGGGTGATCGTGGGGCATCTCCTGGCCGTGGGTGTCGGCATCTGTGTGGTGTTCGTGGCTGGCATGATCCGGGTGGTGGGTGTGGTCTGTTTCCGGAGCGGGGCGATCACCGGAATGGTTGGGAGTGTTCATGACGTTCCTTTCGCTCAACCCGGTCGGGGTCGAGATGATGGGTAAAACTGATCAGGATAAGACGGTGTAGCCGGCCTCTTCGATGGCCCGGCGAACCATCTCCGGAGGTACGACACCGGTGACCGTGACGGTGGAAACACCACCAGCAGCGAGATCGATCTGGACGTTGTCGACCTGGGAGAGGGCCTGGGTCACGCTTTTCGCGCAGTGTCCGCAGGTCAGACCGGTGACCTGGTAGCTAGGGGAGGATCCTCCTGCTGACGAGTCGCTGGTGGCAGGGATGGAGGCAGTGTCGGCACGTGAGGCAGGTCCGCAACAGCTGCAGCCGTGGGAGGCCATCGGCAAGAGGCGGGGTGGGGAGGTGATCATGGGAAAGCTCCTTCTGGTCGGTGGGATTCGGCGATGCTATCTGGGGTATATCTTCAAGGGGTGGAGGGCACTGCCCTCACGCGGGGCAGGGTGTGGTCACCGAGCAGCCTCCTCACTGTCGGGAGGGGACAGCGGGAGGCGGAGGGTAAACACCGCTCCGCGACCAGGTCCGGGGGAGGTGGCGGTGAGAGTGCCGCCGTGGGCCTCGATCAATGCCTTGGAGATGGTCAGACCGATACCGGACCCGCCGTTGTCCCGGCTGCGAGCGGCATCTCCCCGGTAGAAGCGTTCGAAGATGTGTCCGAGCTGGCTAGGTGGGATGCCCTCGCCGTCATCGGCGACGTGGATGAGCGCGGTGGACGCCCCCTGGCGCTGAACGCTGATCCGGACCTGCCCGCCGGCCGGGGTGTGCCGTAGCGCGTTGGACAGGAGATTGCTCATCACCTGGCCGAAGCGTTGCCGGTCCACGAGCACCCGGGCGGCGTCCGTAATGGTCTCGACCTGTAAATCGACGCCTTTGTCAGCATAAGCTTCCCCCGCGGCAGCAGCCGCGGTAGGGAGCAGATCCCCGAGCTCTTCCTCCGCCAGGTCCAAATCGATCCGGTGTTCCTGGGCCCGGGAGACATCGTCAATGTCTTCCATCAACCGGGTCAGGCGGGTGAGTTGGTCAGCCATGATCGTGTGGTTGGCATTATCCCAGTCCACGACCCCGTCCTGGAGACCATCGAGGTAGACCGTGAGCACCGATAAGGGGGTGCCCATTTCGTGGGCCAGATCAGAGAGCATCTGGCGGCGGACCTGTTCGGTGTGTTCCAGCCGGTCGGCCATGGTGTTGAAGGCATGCGCCAGGGTGGCGACCTCGGGGCCTGCTTCTCCGGCGGGCACGCGGGTACGGGAGTTACCGGCCGCCAGGCTGGTAGCGGCGCGGGTGAGATCCTGCAGGGGGGTGCGCAGACGACGCGATAACCACAGGCTGGCCAGTAGGGCGCTGATCAAGGCAGTGGGCAGGGCGACGGCCAGGGTGATCAGGTTGGCGTCCCGGTAGGCCTGCTCGGCATGGAACAGCTCCAGCGAGGGGTCCTCCCGGCCGGCCATCAACATATGATCATGGAACAGGGGCGGGCCCACCGTCGTGGCCACGGCCGCGGCCACCAGCAGGCTAATCACCACGACCAACACCTGGGCGGCCAGGAAGCGGAAGGTCAGGCCGGGTCCGTGATTCATGGCTGCCCCATCCGGTAGCCCACGCCACGCACGGTGTCGATAAACCCCCGGCCTCGGGTGTCGGTGCCGAGCTTGCGACGCAAGTTGCCGATGTGGACATCGACGATGCGTTCATCACCGACCCAGGTGGTGCCCCAGACCTCGGTGACCAGGTCGTGGCGGGTCAGCACCTGGCCGGGGCGCAGGGCCAGGGCAACCAGCAGCTCGAACTCCGTGCGGGTGAGTTCCACGGTCGTCTCCCCCACCCGCACCTGATGGGCGACGGGGTCAAGGATGAGGTCACCAACGATCAAGGGGGTGGTCACCTGCGGTGGGGTGGTGCTGGTGCGCGGGCGGCGCAGCACCGCATGCACCCGTGTCACCAGTTCCCGGATGCTAAAAGGTTTGGTGATGTAGTCATCCGCCCCCAGGGTCAAACCGCTGATCTTGTCGTCCTCGCTGCCACGCGCGGTGAGCATGAGGATGTAGCAGTCCGAGAAGGTGCGGATCCGTCGGCATACCTCCAGGCCGTCGAGTTCGGGCAGCCCCAGATCCAGCACCACAACATCGGGGGAAAAGCGACGGGCCTCGTCCACGGCTTGGGTGCCGGTGTGCGCCTGGCGGGTATCGAAGCCTGCCCGGATGAGGTAGGAGGCGACCATCTGAGCCAGGGGTTGTTCATCATCGACGACCAGCACCCGCCCCGGGGGCGTGGCGGTGGTCGGTGTGTGGTCAGCCATAGACCCCAGTATCGCGCCGACCAGGGGGGAATACCACCCTCACGCAGCGCCCGGCGGGGAATCTTCATCAAATCTTCAAACATCACTCTTCGATCGCCGACACCCCTGTGCCCCATCCCGGGCCGGCGGCATCGCCTCCCCTGGTCGGTTCAGCAGGCGTCACCAGGGATTTCACTGCCCGCACCGCATACCCGGGGCGGGTAGAAGGACATCGCCCACGGCTGTGAGGTGGTGTCCCGGTGGTGACCCAGCCCACTGAATTCACCCCCTTTTCGCTCTGTTATAAGGCTGTGAGCAGGGTTTTTGATTTCTACTCCGTCAGGCACCCGTGCAAGATAACGGTATGACACCGACCTTGAGGCGGTGTCTTCTCACAGTGTTACCACGATCCAAGGAGATTGACGTGAAACGAGCAGCGATCGCAGCCGCCGCCCTTGCCCTCGCCCTCACGGGGTGTTCGACCGCCGACCCGGAACCCACGGCCGACGGGACGGTGTCCCAAGATACATTCCTGACTACCCATGGCCTGGCTGACATGGACGCGGTGGAGATCATTGATCACCTCGACCGGCAGAAGGTCACTGAGCGCCCCACGGATCTGATCGCCTCAGTGCGTCCCGATGAACTGCTGCTCTCGAGCGGTGACCAGGAAGTCGTGGTCGATCTTCCCGACAATCAGACGTATGTCTCGATCGCACCCTATGTCAACTCCACCCACGACTGCTTCTACCACAGCCTCACGACCTGCGTGGGGGAACTCAGCAATGAGGATATCCAGGTCAAGATCACCGATGAGGCGACCGGTGAGGTGCTGGTGGACGAGGAGACAACCACCTTCGACAACGGGTTTATTGGCTTCTGGCTTCCCGATGATGTCACCGGCCTGATTGAGGTCAGCTACCAGGGGCGTACCGGTACCACGGAGTTTTCCACCACCGACGACGGTGCCACCTGTGTTACAGACCTGCGCCTGACGTAATGGCTCAGCAGGGTCCTCACCTGCACCTGTCTCTCCGTGTCACTGAATTCTTACACCAGGAAGGTTAAATCATGACGAACGCGTTTTCCCGACGACAGTTTCTGCTCGGCGGGCTCGTCCTCGCCGGCACCGGGGCCGTGGCCGCCTGCACCAGCGACCCTGGACCCGCTGCCTCGGCACCAGGTTCCTCCCTTCGCCCCACTCCCACTGCGTTCGGTGAGCCGACGGTGCGGCGGACACTGACCGCCCGGCCCCTCTCCCTGGATATCGGCGGCATCGAAGCCAAGACGTGGGGATACGTCTCTGACACCGGGGATGCGGCCATTGAGGCCACCGCCGGCGACGTCCTCCAGGTCGATATCACCAATGAATTGCCTGAGAGCACCTCCATCCACTGGCATGGCATCGCACTCCACAACGCAGCCGACGGTGTGCCCGGCATGACCCAGGACCCCATTGAACCTGGCGAGTCTTTCTCCTATGTTTTTGAAGTACCCCACGGTGGCACCTATTTCTACCATTCCCACACCGGCCTGCAGCTTGATCGCGGCCTCCACGCCCCACTGATCATCCGTGACCCGCAAGACACTGAGGACCAGGACGTCGAGTGGACCATCGTGCTCGACGACTGGGTCGATGGTATTCAGGGCACTCCCGACGATGAGCTCGACAAGCTCACCGGAATGGGTTCAGGCGACCATAGCGGGAAGAAGGGGATGGGAGGTCACGGTCACATGATGCACGGCACCCCGGACCGGGTTCTGGGCGGGGATGCCGGCGATGTGATGTATCCGCACTACCTCATCAACGGACGTATCCCCCGCGCTCACCGAACCTTCGAGGCTCGCCCGGGCGATAAGGCCCGCCTGCGGTTTATCAACTCCGGCGGTGACACCATCTTCAAGGTGGCCCTCGGTGGTCACCGCATGACCGTCACCCACACCGACGGCTTCCCTGTCCAGCCCAGGGAGACCGAATCGATCTACCTGTCGATGGGCGAGCGTGTCGACGTCGAGGTCATCCTCGACGACGGCGTCTTCCCGCTCACGGCTTTGGCGGTGGGTAAGGACGACCGCGCCTTCGCCGTCATCCGCACCGCCGGCGGCCAGGCCCCCCGCCCCGATGTCGACTTCCCCGAGTTGTCGTCCACCGGACTGCTCCTGTCCTCTCTGAAGCCTGCAGACCGTGCACTCCTGCCCGAGGGCACACCAGACCGAGAAGTTGGCATCGACCTGGGCGGGCAGATGATGCCGTATGAATGGAGCATTCTCACCGACGGCCAATCCTCCTCCGCGACCGTGCAGGAGGGCCAGCGCCTGCGGATGGTCATGCGCAACAGGACCATGATGCCCCATCCCATGCACATCCACGGACACACGTGGGCGCTGCCCGGCAGCGGCGGGCTGCGCAAGGACACCGTCCTTCTCCGCCACGGTGAAACCATGATCGCCGACCTGATCGCTGACAACCCCGGTGAGTGGGCATTTCACTGCCATAACGCCTATCACATGGAAACCGGGATGTTCAGCTCGCTTCGCTACGAGTAACGCCCACAGCAGGGTTGAGTGCCGAGGTAGGCAGAGTCGCTGCAGACCACTCACCGGGCCACTGATGATCTTCCTCGGTGTTTCGGCATCCTGGCTGCGGCAGCTGCCGGTCTGATCTCGTTCGCCTCCCCGTGCGTCGTAGCCCTGGTACCCAGGTATATGTCGTATCTGGCCAGTGTGGTCGGCGGGGAGGTCGACTACGACGCCGAGGGGGCACGGTGGTCACCAAATGCCAGTGGCCGGTAGCGGGTGCGGCCGGGTTGTTCATTCTCGGCTTCACCATCGTCTTTGTGCTGGCCACTTCAGTACGACTACCGTCATCGCTGTGTCCTTCCTACTCGGTGTTGCACCGCGTGACTTGGGGTGTTCACGAGTTCAACGAAAGAAGTTCCCGAGCCCGGGAATCATTTTGCGTTAGGGGCCGGTTCCGGTCGACCAACACTCGCGTTTCTACAGTTCGAGACGACTGTCTACGAAGAATGTTCCCGGTTTTCAAAAAACGTTGGGAACTTTTTCGGGCGACCAGGCCAGACCAGGCCAGGCCGGGCCGGACAAGGCCAGGCCAGGCCAGGGCCGACCTCACGCCTTGCCCAGCATGTAGCCGCGCCCGGCGTACTCGGCCGTGTGGACGACCCAGCCGATGGCGGTGATGAGGGCGAAGGAGATGAGTCGGTAGAGGACGGTGACGGCGGTGGCGTCGACAAGGGTGAGGCCGACGGTGACCAGGGAGCCGGCGAGGATGGCCTCCACGGTGCCGACGCCGCCGGGTGTGACTTGGGCGGCGCCGGCGAGTTTGGTCATGATGAACGCGAGGGTGATGCCCATTGCGGAGGTTTGGTTGAGGCCGGGCTCGAAACTTGGGGCGGCGCCGAGGACGGACCAGGCGCAGAAGTAGAGCACGGCCAGGTCGAGGACCTGGTTGAGCAGGGAGAACGCGGCGGCGGCGGTGAAGCGGCGGCGTGACATTTGGATGGCAGCGACTTGGTCGACGACGCCGCTGGCTTTGGTTGCGACGCGGGCGGGCAGGAAGCGCAGCCAGCGTTTCAGCACGGTGGGGTTGCGGGTGGCCCAGTAGAGGCCGCCAACCACGGCGGCGGTCCCCAGTAGGGATCCGGCTAGGGCCCACACGGAGAGGCGGGCGCCCATGAACACGACGGCGCTGATGCCGATGAGCGCCATCCAGACCGTGGATAGCGCCCCGGAGACGACGAAGAACCAGGCACACAGGCCGGTGGAGGCGCCCCAGGACTGGTGGACGCGGAAGGTCAGCCACGCGGAGAGTGCCGGCCCGCCGGGGACAGTGGTGGACCAGGCGTTAGAGGCGAGCGTGATGTTGATGCAGTTGCGTAGGGTGGCGATGTGCCCCTCGATGTTGAGGAGCACGAGCATCACGGCGGCCATGGCGGCGATAGCGCCGAACGCGGTGGCGACGGCCCCGACCAGCGGCAGCAGGTCGGCGCGGCGTAGCGTGGTCCAGGCTTCGCCGAGGAAGGGGAGGCGGTCGCGAAACAGCACCAGGCCGACAATCAGGATGACGACGGGTGCTGTCCAGCGCAGCCACTTAGCGTTCAAGTTCACGCTTCTTGAGCTGTTCGAGGGCCCGGCGGGTTTCGAGTTCCTGCATCAGTTCCGTGAAGGGGACCAGGTTGGCGTTTTCGTTGACGGTCCGGCCCGCGCGGGCGGGCGAGGGGTCGAGGGCGATCGCTTCGTCGACGGGGGTGTGGGTGGGGTCGGAGGGGGCGTCGATAAGTGGGACGGAGCTGGAGCCTTCGCCGAGGCTGCGGTAGGCGCGTTTGACCCAGCGTGGTGCCCACCAGTTGTCCTCGCGCAAAAGGTGCATGACGGAGGGCACGATGAGCAGGCGGATGATGGTGGCGTCGAGGGCCAGGGAGACGATCATGCCGAACGCGATGTACTTCATCATGACGATGTCGCTCATGGCGAAGGCGGCGGCGACCACGATCATGATGGCGGCGGCCGCGGTGATGATACCGCCGGTGTGCGCCGTGCCGTACTTGATGGACTGATCGGTGGTGGCGCGGTTGTGGCGGGCCTCGACCATGCGGGAGACCAGGAAGACTTCGTAGTCGGTAGACAGGCCGTAGAGGATCGCGATGATGAGCACCAGCACCGGGCTCATCAGCGGGCCTGGGGTGAAGTTGAGCAGGCCGGAGCCGACGCCGTCAACGAAGACGAGGGTGAGGAACCCGAGGGTTGCGCCGATGCCGAGCACGTTCATGATGACGGCTTTCGCCGGCAGGATCAGCGACCCGAACAGCAGCGCCATGAGCAGGAACGTGGCCAGCACCATGTAGAGCGCCATCCACGGCAGCCGCTCGAGAAGCGCCTCGATGGATTCGACTTCCATGGCCGGGGTGCCCGCAATGTGGACGCCGACGCCCTCTGGCGCCTCGATGGCGCGCAGCTGGTCCACGACTGCTTGGCCGCCGTTGCGGTCCGCCAGCGGCGCGGAGAGCACTGTGGTGCCGTCCTTCGTCGCCTGGGACGGGGAGAGCGGTTTGGCTAGGCCGGTGACTTCGCGGGACTGCAGGACCACGTCCACGAGTTGCTCGTTGGTGGCGTTGGTGACCACGAGCTTGATCGGGTCGGTGCGGAACGCGGGGAACTCCTCGTTGAAGGCGTCCTGCGCCTGCCGCGTCTCCTGGTTGGGCGGCAGGTAGCTTTCGTTGATGCCGCCGAAGGTGATGCCGACCATTGGCACGGTGAGCAGCAGCAGCGCGCCGGTCGCGCCGACGACGACCTTCTTCGAGTTGCGCATCGCCCACGCCGGCAGCCGGTACCACACGGTGTCTTCTATTCGACGCCCCCTCCGCGACGTGCGCCGCACCGACCACTTATCGATGTTCGGCCCGAGCATACCGAACAGCGCCGGCAGCATGGTCACGGAGATGACCGCGGCGAGCATCACGGCACTGATCGCGCCGTAGGCCACGGATTTGAGGAAGGCCTGCGGGAACATGAGCAGGCCGGAGAGCGCCACTCCGACCATCAGGGCGGAGAAGAACACGGTCTTGCCAGCGGTGGTTGTGGTGGCGGCGACGGCCTCTTCGGTGCTCACGCCGCGGTCGAGTTCTTCGCGAAAGCGGGAGACCATGAACAGGCCGTAGTCGATGGCCAGGCCCAGGCCGAGCAGCGTGATGATCGACTGGGAGAAGATGTTGACCTGCTGGAACTGCGCCAGGATGGACAGCAGCGACAGGGAGCCGATGATGGACAGGATGCCCACGATGAGTGGCATCGCCGCGGCGACCACGCCGCCGAAGACGAACAGCAGGATGATGGCCACGAACACCAGGCCGACTTTTTCGGCGCGGGCGATGTCGTTGGCCATGCCGGTGTCCAGCGCGTCGGCGACGGCGGTGGCGCCGGCGATCTGCACGGTGGCGTCGCCAGGCAGCGTGATGTCGTTGAGCGCCGGTTGGATGGTGCGGAAGTCTTTCAGCGTCTGTTCGCCGTCGCCGGCCAGGCCGATCGCGGCGAAGGCGGCGGTGCCGTCCTCGGTGATCTGCTGCTGGTTCGGCGCGGAGAAGTAGCTGGTGATGTGGTCGATCTGGTCGGGGTACTCGGTTTTGAGGGCCTCGATTTGGCGGTTGGCCTCGTTGAACACGGCGGGGTCGGCCACGCCTTGTGGGGCGCGGACAAGCAGGATGACATCACCGGCGTTGTCGCGGCCGAAGGTGTCGTTCTCGATGGTGGCGGCCGTGGTGGAGTCCGCGCGCGGGTCCTCCCAGCCTTCCTGCGAGAGACGCTCGCCCAGCTTGGAACCGAAGAGCACCTGCAGCACCACGATCACCGCGATGACCACAATAGGCAGCACCTTGCGCTGTCGGTACGCGAAATGTCCCCACCTGTAAAACACGGCCAGCTCCTACTTTTCCTTGGTGTTGTGCAGCAACGAGGTCAGCGGGCGGAACGGCTGCAACCATGCGCCGCCGTCCGGCAGGGACTCCAGGTTGATGCGCGGCAGCGGCTCCAGGAATACGTTCGGGATGTCCTCGAGGTCCACGAAGCGCAGCAGTGGGGAGTCGACGGCCCACGCGGCGTGCTCGTGGAACCCGATGACGGTCACGGGCAGGCCGTCTTCCGCGAGCTGTTCGAGCGGCTCCTGGAAGTTCTGGCCGTCGGCAGACGCGACGACGACGCCGCGCAGCACGCCCTCGTCGAGGCGGCGGCGGATGTGGGTGAGCATGTCCTGATCGACGTCCGAATCCTCAGCGGTCTTCGGCTTTGCGAAGACCGCGAAACCCACGTTGCGCAGCGCGTCCACCCACGGGCGGACCGCCTCGGCGTTGTGGGAGGCGACGTTGGTAAACACGGTGGCCTCCGGCTCGATGGTGGAGCCGGTCTCCTGCGAGGCCTTCGACGCGAGCCCGATCAGCCAGTGGCCGAGGGCGTCGAAACGCGGACGCTGCGACCCGGAGGGCCGCCCGCCGAGGATCGCGCCGAGGCCCATGTCAAGGTTCGGTGCGTCCCAGACGAGCAGGTAGGTTTCTGGGCCGGGTTCGGCTCCTGGCGTGTAGGGGTGCGTCTTGTCCTGCAGGTCCTGCATGGTTTACTTCTTCTCCCAGAGGTATTCGCGGATCGTGTGGTCTTTTTCCAACCCTTTCCCCTCGAATTTAGTGATGACCTGACGGTCTGTCAGCAACGGCGCCTCTGGCCACGGCCAACCCTTGTACTCCAGCATGGGTTCCACGTTGACGAGTTCGTCGATCCACTCGGCATAGTCGGCGTGGTCGGTGGCCACGTGCAGTACGCCGCCTTTCTTCAGGCGCGTCGCGATGAGGTTCAGCGTGCCCGACTGGATAATGCGGCGCTTGTGGTGGCGGGCCTTCGGCCACGGGTCGGGGAAGAAGATGCGCACGCCGTCGAGGCTTTCCTCACCGAACATGCGGGCCAGCACCTCGACGCCGTCGCCACGCACCATGCGGATGTTCTCGATCTCGCCGCGCACCACGGAGCCGAGTAGCTTCGCCAGGCCCGGCTTGTACAGTTCGACCGCAATCACGTTGGTGTCCGCCTCCAGCGGCGCCATCGCCGCGGTGGAGGTGCCGGTGCCGGAGCCGATCTCGAGGATCGTGGGGTGGCCCGTGCGGCCGAACCATTCGTCGACGTCGATGGGGGTGTCGCTGAGCATCTGCCCCAGGCGCGGCCAGTGCTCGTCGAAGAGCGCCTCCTGGTTGTCTGTCAGTGTGCCGCGGCGGAACGTCACCGAGCCGAGCCGCGGGTAGTCCAGGCCGGTATCAAATTCGGTTTGTGGGGGCCGCCCGTGGGGCAGTTCGCCCATGCCAGGGCGTGAATTCTCAGACATGTTCATCGTGTTCATTGTCCACACCATGTAGTGAAATGCAATTTCCCCCAGCGCCCCCGGAAAGGGGTGAATGTGGGTCCGGTCACGTTTGTTTGCGGGTTTGCACACTAAGGGAATGTTGTTTCCGCTGCATATGCCCCATATTTATCGACGTTCCACCGTTCGGGCACACCCCTTTTCGGGGCACATTTACATGCTCACTCTTGGTCGCATCTATGAAGTATGTCACTGGTTATGACCGGGGTGGGCGTCGAAAAGTCTGGGACGGACCAGCGTAACCGCGATTTCGATAGGCTTGGGACCTAGAGGTTTGTCTATTTTGACCAGGAGAGATTATGACCACTGCCGTGAAGCGCATCGAAGGCAACGTACCAACCGACAATGAACAGCTCATTGCTTGGATCAACGAGGCTGTGGACCTCTTCGATCCTGACAAGGTGGTATTCGCGGACGGATCCCAGGAAGAGTGGGACCGCCTCGCAGCCGAGCTGGTGGAGAAGGGTACGCTGATCAAGCTGAACGAGGAGAAGCGCCCGAACTCCTTCCTTGCACGCTCGAACCCTTCCGACGTCGCACGTGTTGAGTCCCGCACCTTCATCGCCACCGAAGACGAAGACGGCGCAGGCCCAACCAACAACTGGCGCGACCCAGCCGAGCTCAAGGCTGAAATGCGCGAGCACTTCAGCGGCTCCATGAAAGGCCGCACCATGTACGTTGTGCCGTTCTGCATGGGCCCAATCAGCGACCCGGACCCGAAGCTGGGCGTCCAGCTCACCGACTCCGCATACGTGGTCATGTCCATGCGCGTCATGACCCGCATGGGCCAGGAAGCGCTGGACAAGATCGAGGGCGACAAGTTCGTACCGTGCCTCCACTCCGTCGGCGCGCCACTCGAGCCAGGCGAGGAAGACGTCGCATGGCCATGCAATGAGACGAAGTACATCTCCCAGTTCCCAGA
The DNA here is from genome assembly GCF_024102595.1 of Corynebacterium lipophilum. Lineage (NCBI taxonomy): Bacteria > Bacillati > Actinomycetota > Actinomycetes > Mycobacteriales > Corynebacteriaceae > Corynebacterium > Corynebacterium lipophilum. Next base: position 7,352 of record NZ_JAEUWV010000012.1, on the reverse strand, counting down.
GACCAAGGAAATCTGGTCCTACGGCTCCGGCTACGGCGGCAACGCAATCCTGGCGAAGAAGTGCTTCGCCCTGCGTATCGCCTCCGTCATGGCGAAGGAAGAGGGCTGGATGGCTGAGCACATGCTCATCCTGAAGCTCACCTCCCCAGAGGGCAAGGTCTACCACATCACCGGCGCGTTCCCGTCCGCATGTGGCAAGACTAACCTGGCAATGCTCACCCCGTCGCTCGAGGGCTGGACCTCCGAGGTTGTCGGCGACGACATCGCCTGGATGCACCTGCGTGAGGACGGCCTCTACGCCGTCAACCCAGAAAACGGCTTCTTCGGCGTCGCGCCTGGCACGAACTACAAGTCCAACCCGATCGCCATGAAGACCATGGAGCCGGGCAACACCCTGTTCACCAACGTCGGCCTCACCGACGACGGCGACGTCTGGTGGGAAGGCATGGACGGCGACGCCCCAGCGCACCTCGTGGACTGGCACGGCAACGACTGGACCCCAGAGTCCGGCGAGAAGGCTGCCCACCCGAACTCCCGCTACTGCACCCCGATCGCGCAGTGCCCAACCGCAGCACCGGAGTACGACGACTGGAAGGGCGTCAAGGTCGACGCCATCCTCTTCGGCGGACGCCGCCCGGACACCGTGCCGCTGGTCACCCAGGCGCACGACTGGGAGCACGGCACCATGATCGGCGCGATGCTCTCCTCCGGCCAGACCGCAGCCTCCGCTGAGGCGAAGGTCGGCTCCCTGCGCCACGACCCGATGGCCATGCTGCCGTTCATTGGCTACAACGTCGGTGACTACTTCCAGCACTGGATCGACATGGGCCGCGAAGGCGGCGACCGCATGCCGGCAATCTTCCTGGTGAACTGGTTCCGCCGCGGCGAGGACGGCCGCTACCTGTGGCCAGGCTTCGGCGAGAACTCCCGCGTGCTGAAGTGGATCGTGGACCGCATCGAAGGCCGCGTCGGCGCAGACGAGACCGTGGTCGGCTACACCGCCCGCGCGGAAGATCTGGACCTGGAGGGCCTCGACGAGCCAATCGAGGACGTCAAGGAAGCCCTCTACCCAGATCCGAAGCTGTGGGAGGGTGACGTCGCGGATGCCCGCGAGTACTTCGCTGGCCTCGGCGACCGCGTTCCGAAGGAAATCTTCGAGCAGCTGGACAAGCTCGAAGAGCGCGTCAACGCCGCGAAGTAAGCTTCTGGTGTAAGTAATCCGCTGAGATGAAAGGCCCGCCGTGTGGCGGGCCTTTGTTTATGTGAACTTACGCGCCAGAGTTGCTAGCTCAGCTCTGCTCTGCTCTGCATGCCATGTATGCGCAGAAGAGCAGACACTTTCTTTTTGATCGTGATTTCTACGTAATTCAGTCGCTGTGCAAACTGCCAATTGGTATAATCGTTCAGAGCTTTGCTTTGCGTGCCGTTAGCAGCAGGGCGTTGACTCTTGAGCGCGTACTCTGCGACTGAAGTGCTCCGGGTTTTGTTCCTAGGTTTTTGCCTTAATTTCTATTGCCAGTGGAGGGGTCTGCTTCCAAAGTTCGGTTTCCACCTCGACCAGGTTCCGGTATCTCAAGCTTTGGTGGAGCTTTGTCTCGTTCCACAATGACGCCCATTCGAACATCGCGATTTTCCCTCGACAGCATCATTTCACCTGCGAGTATGGATCAGCTCGTTCTTGTAGGAACTGTTCACAATTACAGCAAGAGCATTGTCAATTGTCATAGGTGCCACCAACAGTTCCGGTGGAAGCAGCGAACCCGTACTGGGCGAGTTGCTCGTTGTAGACAACGCCGAGATACTGCGACCCGTGATCCGGGTGGTGACTGAGACCTGTTGTTTCTTCAGCAGACGCGATCGTCTGGCTGAGAGCTTGCAGCGGTAAAACTTCGGTGTGCATGGAATCTGGTAACGCCTATCTAACGATCCGTCGAGAATGAACGCCAATGGCAAACGCGACATACACGAAGCTTTTCTTCGTCGTGCATACGTAATGTCTGCCACTCGCAGATTGTTCGGGTCCTGGGTTTGAATTCACACTCCACCCAGTCCTGGCGAAGAGGAGGCGCATTAGGCTTACGGATTGTGATCCGCTTTTGCTTTTGCCAGAAACGTCGGCCTGTCGCATCAACCGTGCAGTTTGCTCACGACCGACATCGATTTCGTCACGGTGAAGAGCATGCCCCATTTCCGCACACCGACACCGGGCCCGATGAATAGCACTAATGCGTTCAACGAGCAAAACATCGCAATGGCGACGAGCACTTTAACCGCAGGCATTGTCCTGGCGATAACCAAGCGATATGATGCACCCACTAGCTTGGCTATCTTTCAACGTCCCACAGATGAACTCGACAGAGAAACGAATTCGGTATTCATCGATGAACTGGATTATTTCCGACGCAGAAAGGCGAGGCAGCCCTAGTGCCTCATTAGTATCGCGGAGCTCTGGATTTTCACGGAGCAACCTCGCGTTTTCGGTGCCACGATCATGCACGCATCCTCATGGGGATAGTCTCCGGCCCACCAAGATACGAGCATCGATAAGGCGGGCAGTACGGTCCTTTGCGTCCTGGTCAAATCATCTTGGCATACTCCAGATTTTTCTGTCTGCTCAAACGGAATAAAACCTAGGACACTTCACCTCAGTATGCTGGTTGAGAGTGTCGGCAAGCTTGTACTAATTTACAAGAAACTTTTCCGGGGATTACGCGTCTAGAAGTCCGACGGTCTTTAACCGAGTGCTTCAACAGGTGCTTTTGCAGGAGAAGAGTCGTCGTATCTGCCTGAAAACAAGTAAGAGGGAATTACGTTTTGTAGCTTCAGAATCGCATACAGCTAAGATTGCTGACAGTCAGAAGAAGCTTCAGGAGTATGGGGTAAATATGAAGCCAGCATCATTGATAAAAATATGGTCCAAGCTGAAGCCCTTGCCTCTCTCCTACTGGACTGGTCTCGTAGGGATCCTGGCGGTGGCAGTTAACTTTTTCCTGCAACCTGGTACTTTTACCAATCCCTGGACGATTCCAGCGACTGCATTGAATCTCTTATGTCTCATTGCAGTACCTCGTTTCCCGCTACCTACCTGGGCCGGATATCTCGTTCTATTTCTTCTTTTATCGGTACAGCCAGATATACGAGCCACGGCCTTCACCTTCTTTGCCCCGCTTGTCGCTGCAGTTGTTGCCTACCGTGGCCACACAGCAGCGGCGGCAGCCGGAAGTATCCTGATTTGGTACTCAGGTTCAGTCAACCCTTCAGAAGGGGTCCTGTTTCCTCCTGATCTGCTGGCATCTACCGTCTGGGCGTTATTCCTTGCAGCTGCAGTTCTTCTCGGCCACATCCTTTACCGCGTCATCATTCAGAGAAGAGACTTGATGGAGCAGTGGGATAATGACATCCGAGCTCGCCGAACATCGTTAGCAAGAGCATTGCATGACTCCGTAGCAGCGTCGTTGACCTCAGTGGTGATGCGTGCAGAAACGCTTAGTCTGCAGCAAGGCTTTGCTGCTGAAATCCAGGTGGAACTTGCTGCAATCGCAGAGCAGGCGCGCGATTCCATGAAAGAGGTGCGGGGTCTACTGCGTATTCTTAGCAGCGACTCTTCATCCTGCTCTAGCGATTTGGAACCATCTGCCGCCGACCAGTTTCATCAGATAGTCAGCTTCCTAAAAGCACATGGTTTCACCGTGGAAACAAGGGGCTCTTTCCGGGCCCTTTCCCTTAACCCAAATGGCCTTGTCGTACTCCGAGAGGTACTGAAAGAAGTGGCTACCAACATCATCAAGTACGCAAATCCCGGTTCCACAGTGACACTCACTGTGGAGGACCACGACGGCTATGTCACCATCAGCTTCATCAATACTGTTGGCAGCAGAAAACCGGCATCGGATTTAACCACGGGACTGGGTCTTCCGGCTATTTCACAGCTAGCCGAAGGCATCGGAGGCGACATGCGGACAGTCTCAAGCTCCACCCGATGGAATACCGAGTTACGGATCCCTCAGCAGAAACAATGACACCCCCAGAACGGTGGTCACTTTCGTCTATAACCTTCGCTTGTGGGCAACGGAGGCTACTTGATGCGAGATAATGAGATAGCCCAGAGATGCCCCCTAGATGCAGAAAGAGGACAGAGAATGATCCCTTTCCGTCGACTTCGCTCCATTGCTCCCCTCACAGCAGCATTAATCCTGACCCTGCTAATCGCCCCCTCGGCGGTGGCTGAACAAGTCTCCGTAACGCCGCAAATTTCCCAGCCCCAAGAGTCCCACATCGAAAATAACGCTGTTGCGATCGTCGGCACTATTACCGATATCTTCTCCTGTAAACATCATCCAGCCCTGCCATGGAGCAAATAAGCTACAAGAAATGAGCGAACATACTGCGCAAATAAAGGTTCTTCTCGTTGATGATGACCCACGGGTCTTATCCTCATTCCGACAGTATTTCGCCACTACTAAAGACATCCGCGTTGTGGCAGAAGCGCACGATGGAGTCGAGGCTCTCACCGTGCTCGACAACGTCCCTCTCGATATCATTCTGGCCGATATTCACATGCCGGAGATGGACGGGGTGACGTTGTTGAGCGAGGTTCAGCGGCGAACGGACCCGCCTCCATTCGTAGCGATCACTGCACTTGACAGTGACGAGACAATGCTCCGAGTGCTGGCCGGTGGTGGTGCTGGCTATGTTCTTAAGAGTTCACGACCACAGGCAATTATTTCCGCAGTTCGAGACGCACTCACTGGCGGAGTCACGGTATCTCCACAGGCCCTGAGCAGACTCGTTGATTACATCCCTGACAAAGTTTCCACACCCCCAGCATCCCACCGAGTGGACTTCTTTTCAGCCTATGAGGACCTTACTAAGGTAGAGGCGCGCATTCTACATTACATATGCCAGGGGCTATCTAATGCTGAAATAGCTTCCGCAATGAAGTATTCCGAAGCGACGGTAAAAAAGCATGTCTCCCACCTCATCGCGCGCTTCGGCGCGACCTCAAGACTCAGTTTGGCAATCACAGTGATCCAATCAAAATTGGGCAAGTCGTGGTAGAAATTTTTCTGGTCGGTCGACTACTCTGTGCGTTTCTTCCGCACAGACACGCTGGCCAACCAGCTGATGGTGCTACGCCATGATGACACAGCACGCATGGAGTTTCTTCAAGATCTCCACCTGGCAGACGTACTCGTTCTTGATGACTTCTTAACAACACCGATTGATGCTGCCACAGCACACCAGCTGCTCAACATTTTTGCTGAGCGTGAACATCGGGGATCGACGATTGTCACCTCCCAGTTCACGCCCGATGAGTGGTACAAGTCCATCCCGGATGCTGTCATCGCCGAGTCGATACTCAATCGGCTTGTTGTTGGTGCTGAGATCATCACGCTTCAAGGTCCGAACATGCGCTTAGAAGCCACTACAAAGTAGCTGCTCATGGTCGACGCCCGGGTGTTGCTCGATACTCACCCGGGCGTTACTGGATACTCACCACAGTGTTACTAAATCCGTGGTCCTAACAATCTGCCGATTGACCGTTCGGAGCTTCGCTTGTCAACAATCCGAAGTCGCACTAGCTGGACCAGCCATGCAGGATTAATCATCTTGACCGTCCGTTCTGCGAAGCTGGATTTCAGTAATGATAGGTACTGCAGCGACGTAAACCGCCAGTATCCCCAGTGCATGAGGAGTGAAAGCATCCCGAGGATTTAGACTCGATACTTGAGCGACTGCAGCAGCTAGAAGAGTGCCACTGATACACCCAAACAGCGCGAAGGGGAGAGTAAGACTGATCGTTTCGATGCGGACAAGATTCTTAGCGACCGTATCTTGTACTCCCCGTAGGGTGAGAACCTTGACTAGTCTAGTGCGGTCTCTGATCGCTGCAATAGCGATTCCGCTCACTGCGGCTAGTCCGAATAGCATAATACTGAGCGTCAACGCAGATGCCGCTTCACCGTACCCGGATGACATGGCAGAGTTGACATTGTCGATTCTTTCCTGCGATGTCAATCCGGACTTGGTTTGCATGGTTGCAGACAAAACAACATTAGATGGGAGCTGATCCAAATCTGCGTATAGATATCTGCCCACGTTGTTGATTTCTTCACTGGAGGTCGAAATGAGAATTTCCGTGAGTCCGGGAACTTCTTGGATCCGTAGTGGCGGTAGGTCTAGTTCAGTGTCTGTGACCGGGATGATGAATTGAGAAGATAGAGATGCTGCGTCCATTCCCACCGGGATCAACATTGATTCGGCGTCATCGGCTGGACATACGGGGTCGTCAGTGGCTAGCTCTGCATATTCATGACAGGACATAACGAACGCGTTTATTGAACGTTGGTTTTCCCGTAGTATTCGCCCTTGTCCAAATGTTCCCATTACCCCCGGAGATGTGAATTCTTCGTAGGTGGCCTCAATCTCAGCATCATCGCGAAGAGCTCCCCAGTGAATCCCTGGCTTCCAGTAACTCAGTCCCGAGCTCACCTGTCCAAGTCCGGCATTCGCTAAACCAACTGTCACAGTCGATACTGCGCAGATGCAGAATAAGAGCACTACGCTCGAACCAATGGAGGTTGCACGGTAGCGAAGGGAAGCTGATATTAGAGTCCCTTGGATCCCTCCGCCGAAGACCTTTTCATAACACCAGCCGGCGCCGAGGGCTAGAAATGGCGCAAGATACACTAGCCCAGCAATGATAGGGAGGAAGGCTAAAGGAACCAAGATTGGGAGGGAAAATATCTCGGATGCGATGGCCATCAGGGCCGCTGCTACTATGCCAACAGGAAAAGCAGCTAATTGCCATTTATGCAGTCGTTGCAAAGAGTTTCATCCTCCTCAGGTACGTCGCGACGCCCACCATGATGGTGATAAGAACCCCACAGCCAAATGCTCCTACTAGGCCAGCGAAAGCATCCGCAGGGAGGAACCCACGGCCTTCCCAGACCACCTTTTCGAGAATGCGAGATACGAGATATAAGGGGGCGACTGAAAGTAAAACGCTCACGAGAAGACCGGCTAACGGTGCAGCCGACAGCAACGCAGCCGCGACCCACTTCCCGGCGCCTCGCAGCGCAAGAACCCGAGCAGTTTCCTCCCATGCAGGGTCGAAGATCTTGGACACATTCCAAAAACACACCAGACAAGGAAGCACGACAACAATAAAGTAGACCAAAACTATATAAATGACGGTCTGATCAAGTACAGGTGCCTGATCCTTGGGGCCGACCCCTGAAAAGTAGACACCATGGGGTGGTCAAATAATGGGTTCAACTCTAGCGTATCGCTACGCGCAACGAGATTCGTACTCGCAAGGAGTCAAATACTTGCACCAAGAATGCCGTCGG
>NZ_JAEUWV010000011.1:0-62157 GCF_024102595.1 Corynebacterium lipophilum | reverse complement strand
TTTCTACGTTTATGCAATGGAATAGCCATCCGGCTATTCCACCGCCGTAACCGTCCAAAAAGCCACTAGACATCCCGTCCAAAAACATCCTGGACTCCGTGTCCAAAAAGTCCCTAGACATCACAGCCCTAGGCGAAAACTCAATCTGCCAGGCCACACTCGGCCTTAAGTTCATCGAGGGTAACAGTTTCCAGCTCGCCCCTACGAACAGCTTCCGCCTCAGCCTGAAGCTCGTAGATGTATTCAGCGTCATCAAGATAGGCCTCAATTGCCTCACGGATGTAGAACGCCTTTGGCCTACCTGTCTTTGTAGCAAGCTCGTCAAGCCGACGTTTCTGGACTTCGTCCATTCGCAAACTAATCACTGATCCACTCATGTATACATGTATACACAAGCCTGCCAAGCCTGTCACCCCAAGCCAGCAGTCCCTCGACAGCAAATATAAAATAGTCACATTTCAAGACACCTAACCGCATGAAGTGTGAAGTGCTGGAACCTTCCAGACGCTTTCAGTGCCAATAGACGCACCGCATTTTTCGCGAGCTGGGCTTTTGCCGGATTCGGTGGAAGGGATTGCGTCCTTTGGCACTTGCGCGAAAGGAAGCGACACCAGATTCCAGGTTTTTGGAGAAGCGGCTTCGTAAAACCCCAGGTCGCGGGGACCAGGAGAGGGAATTTGGTGCGCGGGCAAAAGGCCAAGACACCAAATTCCCGGATTCCAGAAAACTGCCACAACAAAACCCCAGGTCACTCCTGGGCCAAGCGGGATTTTGGTGCACAGCAGCCCCCCAAAGGACCCCCAAAGGGGCCCAAACAACCTACACGCGAAGAAACCCCCAGGACCGCGAGGGCCCAAGGGGGTTTCAGGAAAAGCAAGCAGTACGACTACTTGGACACGGAGGTGCCAACGGAGCGCAGGTCCTGGCAGGCCTCGATGACGCGGTCGGCCATGCCCTGCTCAGCCTTCTTCATGTAGGAGCGTGGGTCGTAGACCTTCTTGTTGCCCACTTCGCCGTCGATCTTCAGGACGCCGTTGTAGTTCTCGAACATGTGGGAGACCACTGGGCGGGTGAAGGCGTACTGGGTGTCGGTGTCAACGTTCATCTTGATGACGCCGTAACGCAGGGCCTCCTCGATCTTCTCCTTCTCGGAGCCGGAGCCACCGTGGAAGACGAAGTCGAATGGGTTGGAGCCGGCATCCAGGCCGAGCTTCTTCTCGGCGACCTTCTGGCCCATGTCGAGGACCTCTGGGCGCAGCTTCACGTTGCCTGGCTTGTATACGCCGTGGACGTTGCCGAAGGTTGCGGCCAGCAGGTAGCGGCCGTTCTCGCCGGTGCCGAGGGCATCGATGGTCTTCTCGAAGTCCTCTTCGCTGGTGTACAGGTTGGCGCCAGCCTTTGCCTGGACGCCGTCCTCTTCGCCACCGACGACGCCGATCTCGACCTCGAGGATGATGTTGGCCTTGTGCGCCTTCTCCAGGAGCTCCTGGGCGACCTCAAGGTTGTGGTCGATTGGGATGGCGGAGCCGTCCCACATGTGGGACTGGAACAGTGGGTTCTCGCCGCGGTCGACGCGCTCCTGGGAGATCGCGATCAGTGGGCGGACGTACTCGTCAAGCACCTCGAGCTGGCAGTGGTCGGTGTGCAGCGCGATGTTGACGTCATAGTGCTTAGCGATCTCATGTGCGAACGCTGCAAGCGCCTGGGCACCAGCAACCTTGTTCTTCACGGACAGGCCAGAGCCGAACTCTGCGCCGCCGGTCGAGAACTGGATGATGCCGTCAGACTCGGCTTCTGCGAAACCACGAATTGCGGCGTTGATGGTCTCAGACGAGGTGCAGTTGATGGCCGGGTATGCGAACCCGCCCTTCTTTGCAGTGTCGAGCATCTGGTTGTAGACCTCAGGGGTTGCAATTGGCATGAAGATAACCTCCACTAGAGCTTCTTAGGTACGCCAACCAGTATGCCTGCTTTACTGACTATTTGCAGCCGCCACCCGAGCAGCCGCCTCCAGCAGCATCCACCCGGAAAGCTGTACTGAAAGGTCCCTTTCATCAATTCGGACCAACCCGACAGCCTCGCTCAGGGACGACGGGCCGAGCCCGTAATTGTGGGGAAGGCGGGCGTCTTCGGTCCACCGCGCGGAGAAGATCGGCAGCCCGTCGACCTCCAAACGATGGGACCAAAGGGACTCCGCCGAGGCCATAATCAGCCTTGATGCTATCTTTTTGGTCGCGATGTTCTGGCGAGAGTCTTCCGGCAGGCGCACGGCAACATCTGCGAGGTAGCGCGCGAGAATTCCCTTGAACAGGCCGCCGTCGCCGTCGCCGGACTCGTAGGGCTTGTTCAGAATCACCCCCTGGGGGGTAGCCATATGCAGGACAATCGCTTCTACGATTGCCCGGATATGTGTGATGTAAAACACGGAATCGTCGGCGCGTTTTGAGTACGCGAAAGAGTCGATTGGCTCGTCGTCGCGAAGTCCGACGTCGGCGCGCAACGCCAGCGCGATCTCTAGGCTCGCGCCGAGCACCGTGCCCTGGTTGTACGTATACAGCTTGTCGACGACCTCCGGGCCATGCATCCGCATTCGGATCCCGTCCTGCACCAGGCCGGATTCGGTGACCAGGTTGTCGAACGTCCAGTCAAGCAGCTCGCGGGCCTTGTCCAGGCGGCCAGTGCGCGCGAACAAGAGGGCGGCTGGGCCGTTTGAGGGCACGTTGTAGAAGGTTTCCTCCGTGCGCCACGGCAGCACACCCATCACCGGGTCGATACCGGCGAGCAGGTCGAACTCCAGGGCGTCGAGGGCTTTCGTGCGGCGCGCCAAGCCCTCGTCGACGGCGCGGTTCCACGCCAACGCCAGCCAAGCCTTGTCGTCGTAGTACTTGTTCTTCGTCAGCTTGCCCAGGTTGCGGCGCTGGATGCCACGCAGAGTGTCTTTGAGGCGGCGCTTGTGGGTTTTGGTGGGGCGTCGAAGAGCGGCGTCGATCTGGCAATCCAAATAGTGGGCCTGCCACCAGTAGTGCCAGTGCCAGTACAGGCGATCCTTCGAACCCGGCGGCCACGTGACCACCGCGAGGTTCGTCTTCGGCAGCCCCCACAGGCGGGAGGCGTGCCGCTCCTGCACAGCCGATTGAGCCAGGTCAGCGCGGTGCGACCATGTTTCCGCGGCGGATTCTTCCACAACCTTCACCTTTCACCAAGCAGTACTCAAGTCGGCGTGCTGGCGTATCCACGCGTGCATCGCGATGCCCGCGGCAACACCCGCGTTGATCGAGCGCGTCGAGCCGAACTGCGCAATCGAGCACGTCATCGACGCCTCGCGCTGCGTCTCGTCCGTAATGCCGGGACCTTCCTGCCCGAACACTAACACGCAGCGCTGCGGAAGTTCCGCCGTTTCGAGCGGCACGCAGCCGGGCGTGTTATCGATCGCCACAATCGGCAGGTCGTGCTCCTTGGCCCACTGGGCGAAGTCCTCGATCGTCGCGTGGTGGCGGATGTGCTGGTAGCGGTCCGTCACCATCGCACCGCGCCGGTTCCAGCGCCGCCGCCCAATGATGTGGACTTCCTCGGCGAGAAACGCATTCGCGGTGCGCACCACGGTGCCGATGTTGGCGTCGTTCTCAAAGTTCTCGATCGCAACGTGGAACGGGTGGCGCCTTTTGTCCAGCTCCTCGCGGATCGCCTCCAGCGACCAGTAGCGGTAAGCGTCCACTACGTTGCGACGATCCCCTTCCTCCAAAAACTGCGGATCCAGGCGGGGGTCATCCGGCCACGGGCCCTCCCAAGGACCCACGCCGTGGCGGCCCTCATTCCACTCCGTTGGGCCCTTCACCTGCTCAGCCTGCTCAGCCTGCTCAGTTGAGTCCAAGGTCCTCGAGCCCCAGCAGGAATCGGTAGTCCAGGCCGGCCTCGTGCAGGGCGTCGGCGGCGCCGGTCGCGCGATCCACCACGGTAGCCACCGCGACGACCTCAGCGCCCTCGGCGCGCACGGCCTCCACCGCGGTCAGCGGCGAGTTGCCCGTCGTGGTGGTGTCCTCCACCACAAGGACTTTCTTGCCAACAATCGACGGCCCCTCAATCCGGCGCTGCATCCCGTGCTTCTTCGCCTCTTTGCGCACCACGAACGCGTCGATCGGGCGGCCGTCGGCGTGTATCACGGCCGTGGCCACCGGGTCCGCACCCAGCGTCAGGCCACCAACCGCGTCGAACTCCAAGTCCGCCGTCATCTCACGCAGCAGCTTGCCGATCAGCGGCGCCGCCTCATGGTGCAACGTCGCACGACGCAGATCCACGTAGTAGTCCGCCTCCTTCCCAGAGGAAAGCGTGACCTTGCCGTGCACCACGGCCAGCTCCTTGACCAGCTCTGCGAGGCGTGCTTTATCGTTCATGATCGGTTGGCTCCTTCGGCGTGTCGTTGAAAATTGTGGAGGGCTGCTGCTCGCGGCGCACTCTGGTCAAATCATAGAGCTGCGCGTCGCCTTCGGCAGGTGAACCGTCCGCGATCGGCGCCACAGAATCCGCCCCAATCTCGTGGTCCTCCAACTCGCCGAATCCGCCGCCGGTGACGCGGGTCGGCAGCTCGAGTGGTTCCTCCGGGCGCTGCACCTGCGGGGTCTCCGGCTCAGGTGCCTCCTCGGCACCGAGCACCGGCGCAAGCGCCGCCGCCTCGCGCGGTGGCAGCGTGCGTGCCGCGTCCGCCAGCAACGCCAGCGGCGCGAACGTGTCCTCCCAGTCCTGCGGCGTCGAACCGCGTTCCAGCTGGGCCAACACCCAGTCTTGTTCGCACCACACCGCGCACACACTTTCGGGCATCTCGCGCAGGGCGGTGCGCACGCGCACATCGATGAAGCGCAGGACGGGACCGGGCTCATTCGTGAACAGCTCGAAGCCCTCGACGGTTTCCACCAGCACCAAATCCGCCGAGGAATCCGCCTGGAACTGCGGGCGGCGCATATCCACCACGATGTCGCTGACCTCACCCGTTGCGACGGCCACCACCGTCACACCGCCAAGGTCCACCACGCGGACATCATGGCCGTAGACCTGGCCCGCCACGACATCGCGCGGTTCCGCACCGGACGCCGCCGCACCCCGGTGCCACTCGTCGACCAGGTATTCATCCACCTTGGAGAAGCGGAAGCCGTGCTGTTCCGCCCACAGGCGGCGCTCCCGGCGCGACGCGCCCGGCAGCTGCAGGCCCGACATGCGGTGCGGGCGCTTCGGGGCAGGCTCGGGCGCCGGTGTTGGTTCGGGCTCCGGTTCAGGCTCGGGCTCCGGCTCTGGTTCCGGGGCCTGCTCCAGCTCCAGCTGTGGCTCTGGCTCCGGGGCAGGCTCGGGCTCTGCTTCCGGCTCTTCTTCCACCTCGAGCGCAGGCTCAGGCTCCACGGCCGACTCAGCCTCAGGCGAGGGCTCGGCTGGTGGCGGAGGGGGCGTCGATAAGGAGGGAGACGCAGGTGCAAACCACAACCAGACAGCCGCGACCACGAGCAGCGCGGCCAGCCCAAACAACACGTAAGCAATCATCGAGGATTGATACTACAGTGCCGTGGCGACCTTATTCCCCAACCGTGCACTCCACTGCGACCAGCCACCCACATAATGCGTGGCCACCGGCAGGCCCGCGTGCTCCATCGCCGCGATGAGCAGCGCGGAGTGGTTGCCCGAACCCGAGTACGTAATCATCTTCGCCGGGTCCGTATTCTGCGTCACGCCCAGGCTTGCGAAGCGGTCGCGGATGTAGTCCGTCTCCTTGATCTTCCTGGTCTCCTTACAGAACAGGTCCGCCGCCGGCAGGTTCAGCGCCGACGGAATGTGGCCCGCCTTCAAGTCCAGCACTTCTCGACGCCCAGCAAAGCGCTTCTCATCACGCGCATCAATCAGGATGCCCTCGAACTGCTGTACGTCCTCCAGTGTCGCCACCGGAAGCTTGCTGCCTTCCAGTTCCAGGTCGCGCGGCACAACCACGTTGCCTGGGCCGGCGATGGTCTTGAGGCCCTCGGCCTCCCACGCGCGGAAGCCGCCGTCGATAATGTGGACGTGCTCCAGGCCTGCCCAGCGCATGATCCACCACGCGCGGGCGGCGAAGACGCCGGAGCCCTGGTCGTAGATGAAGACCGGGCGGTTCGCCTCGACGCCCCACTCCTCGAGCGCCTCGTCGATCACGGTGAGCGACGGCAGCGGGTTGCGGCCCTGGCGGCGGCCCGGCATGCCCACGAGGTGGCCCTCCAGGTCACCGTAGACGGCCGTCGGAATGTGCTCGGACTGAAACTTCTGCCAGGCCTTGCCTGCCTCCGGCTCCCAAGAAACATCGAGCACCGTCTGCTTCTTGCCGGACTTAATACGTTCGTACAGCTCCTGCGGAGAAATAAAAACAGTCATACATAACACCATACGCGTATGGCTCACGCTGTATAGCCAGGTGCGAGCTGGATCACTCCAGACGCGGCCAAACCCTCCAGCCATTCATCAATCCCGGCCTTCGGACAATCCGCACCTATCGACGCCGCCAACATCCCACCCGGGCCCATCTCCACCCGGCAACCAAACGCCAACAACGTCTCCGCCAGCGAAAACGGCGACTCCCCCTGCGGCAAAATCCGCACCGTGGACGCACCCCCGCGCACCACGACCTTATTCACGTGAAACATGCCGCCAACGCGCACACACTCCACGATGTCCCCCACCGCCAACGACACATCCACAAACGGCACCGATGCAATGACGAAGTGGCCGCCGCCAAGCTGGTGAGCCTCAAGTTGCTCGTTCTCCACGCCTGGCACGGCCACCCGTGTGTAAATCGTCGTCGTTGGTTGCATGGACAGCAGTGTAGCCCGAACGCTACTTCGCTGCCGACACCGCCAACTCCTCGCCGCCTTCCGCGACATCAACCTGTACCACGTCACCATCGCGGATCGCGCCGGCCAGCAGCTCCTTCGCCAACCGGTCACCGATCGCCTGCTGGATCACGCGACGCAACGGACGCGCACCATATGCAGGGTCGTAGCCGCGGTCTGCGAGCCAGGCCTTCGCGGCGTCGGAGACGCGGAGCTGGAGGCGTCGAGAAGCAAGGCGATCGGCGAGCGTGCCCAGCTGAATATCGACGATGCCCACCAGCTGCTCCTTCGTCAGCGGCTCGAACACCACTACATCATCGAGGCGGTTGATGAACTCCGGCTTGAAGTGCGACTTCACCGCGTTCATGATCTGCTCACGGTCACCGCCCGCGCCCAAGTTCGACGTCAAAATGATCACCGTGTTACGGAAATCCACCGTGCGGCCCTGGCCGTCGGTCAGGCGACCCTCGTCGAGGACCTGCAGCAACACATCGAACACATCCTGGTGCGCCTTCTCAACCTCATCAAACAGCACCAGCGAGTACGGGCGACGGCGCACAGCCTCAGTCAGCTGGCCGCCAGCGTCGTAGCCGACGTATCCCGGAGGGGCACCGACCAGGCGCGCGACCGAGTGCTTCTCGCCGTACTCTGACATATCGATGCGCACCATCGCCGCCTCGTCATCGAAGAGGAACTCCGACAGGGCCTTCGCAAGCTCCGTCTTACCCACACCAGTCGGGCCCAGGAATAGGAAGGAACCAATCGGACGGTTCGGATCCGCAACGCCCGCACGCGAACGCCGCACCGCATCGGACACAGCCACGACCGCTTCCTTCTGGCCCACAACGCGACCAGCCAGGATTGCCTCCATGTCCAGCAGCTTCTCGGTCTCACCCTGCATCATCTTGCCCGCAGGAATGCCCGTCCACGCCGACACAACCTCAGCAATCACCTCAGGAGAAACCTCCTCCGTGAGCATCGTCCTTGACGACGCCCCCGCCGCCTCCTCAGCGTCCTTGACCTGCTGCTCCAGCTCCGGAATGCGGCCGTAGCGCAGCTCCGACACCTTCGCGTAATCGCCCTCGCGCTCCGCGATCTCGGACTCGTTGCGCAGGTGCTCCAGCTCCTCCTTCGCAGCCTGCACCTTATCAATCTCCGCCTTCTCATTCGACCAACGCGCCTTCAACTCACCGAGCTTCTCACGCTGATCCGCCAACTCCTGGCGCAGATCCGTCAGACGCTCCTTCGACGCCTCGTCGGACTCCTTCTGCAGCGCGATCTCCTCGATCTCCAAGCGGCGCACGATGCGCTCCAGCTCATCAATCTCCTGCGGCGAGGAATCAATCTCCATCCGCAGACGCGACCCCGCCTCATCGACCAGGTCAATCGCCTTATCTGGCAAGAACCGGTTCGTGATGTACCGGTTCGACAGCTCCGCAGCCGCCACCAACGCCGAATCCTGGATCCGCACGCCGTGGTGTACCTCGTAGCGCTCCTTCAGGCCACGCAGAATACCGATCGTGTCCTCCACAGTCGGCTCACCCACGTACACCTGCTGGAAACGACGCTCCAACGCCACATCCTTCTCGATGAACTGGCGGTACTCATCCAACGTCGTCGCACCAACCAGCCGCAGCTCGCCGCGCGCCAACATCGGCTTAATCATGTTGCCAGCGTCCATCGCGCCCTCGCCCGTGGCGCCAGCGCCGACGATGGTGTGCAGCTCGTCAATAAACGTGATGATCTGCCCGTCGGACTCCTTAATCTCGTCCAACACCGCCTTCAGGCGCTCCTCGAACTCGCCGCGGTACTTCGCGCCCGCAACCATCGACCCGAGGTCCAGGGAGATCAGCGTCTTACCCTTCAGGGACTCCGGGACGTCGCCCGCCACGATGCGCCTTGCAAGGCCCTCGACGATCGCCGTCTTACCGACGCCCGGCTCACCAATCAACACCGGATTATTCTTCGTACGACGGGAAAGCACCTGCACCACGCGTCGAATCTCCGAATCGCGGCCGATGACCGGGTCAATCTTGCCCTCACGCGCACGCGCCGTCAGGTCCGTCGAATACTTCTCCAGCGCCTGAAACTGATCCTCCGGCGACTCCGTGGTGACCTTCTTATTGCCGCGCACCGACTGGAACGCCGCCTTAATCGCCTCAAACGTGGCGCCGCGCTTCTTCAGCAGCTCCGCCGCGTCATCATTCCCGCGCGCGATACCAGCTAACAGCACCTCGGTGGACACGAACTCGTCGCCGAGCTCGCCCGCCAATTCCTGCGCCGCGTTCAACGCATTCAGGCCGTCACGGTTAAAGTTCGGATTCGCCATGTTCTGGCCCTCCGCCTTCGGATAGGAATCGACCAGCTCAGCCGCCTCCTTCGCGACCGTCTGCGGATCCACACCCGTCGCCTGCAGCACCGGCGCCGCGATGCCGTCCTCCTGCTTCAGGATCGCCTCAAGTAAATGCGCCGGACGAATATCCGGGTTCCCCTTTGCCGACGCCTGCTGCAGCGCCTGCTGCAACGCCTCCTGCGTTTTCGTAGTTGGGTTAAACGAAGACATGTCCGTTTCCTTTCTCTTTGCGTTTTATTTTGTTGTTCACTCTCCCTAACGCACGAGAAGTTGAGTCTGTTCCACTCAAGGTTGAATTTGTTGCGTTTTCGGGGGTGGCGCAGGCTTTGGAGCTCCGCAAATCGTTTGAAAGCGCACTGAAAACGCACGTCAAAACGCAAAAGGTAGTAACAGGATGGTAGTAATCCGGATTTTGGGGAGCGAGAAAAGGGGATTACTACCATCCTGTTACTACAATCTAGGAAAATTCTAGAAAAATTCAGCCCCTATTCCTTGGCGGCCACGGCTCCCGAGCCGTATTTCTTGGCGGGCACCCACTTCAGGGCGAACGCGCCGACCACTACCGCGACGGCGATGCCGAACACGACCCAACCGAACGCGGTGGTGAACCCGGCGATGATGGCGATCGGGGCGAGGATGGTCATGCCGATTTCGAAGGGTGCGAAGCCGACGTAAGCGACGCCGTATTCGTTGAGGGTGCCAGACTCCAGTTTGGGGTCGACCATCTTGAGCAGGGCGATACCGGTGGCGACGGCGGCGGTTGCCCAGCCCCAGCCGAAGATGCCGCGCTCGAGCCAGTTTTCACCGAAGAAGAGCGGACCGGCCCACAGCATCCATACGGCGCAGAAGACAGTGCCCAGCACGAACATGATGAGCAGGGCCTGCCAGTATCCGGCGAGGGCCGCGGGGACGATGGAGGCGATGCCGAAGGCGATCATGAAGTCGGTGGCGGCGCCGGAGACGGTGGAGATGGTTTCGCGGTCGAGGTAGTTGGGTCGCTTGAAGGCGACGAGGAGGCCACGGCCGATGAGTCCGATGACGAATGCCATGGCGAACAGTGGGATGGAGACGTTGCTCCACATGCCTTTGATCCAGGTGTTGACCATGTAGGCGATCAGCACGGTGATCAGGATGAATCCGGCGTGGAGTGCCAGCGGTTCGATGGAGGACGGGTTGGTGGTTGCGCGTCCGATGGAGGGACGCTCGGACTCGGTGGCGATGTAGCCGGTGCGCAGGTCTTCAGGCAGGGTGCCGCGCAATTGGGTTGCTTTGCCTTTCCGGATACCCCAGTTCGCAGCAATGACCCCGCCTACGATGGCCACCAGGGTGCCGACGGTTGCGGAGGTGAAGCCGATGGAGGACGCCTCGGCGATACCGATGTCCTCAAGTGCGGAGCCGACGGCGGCGGCGGTGCCGAAGCCACCGACGAAGCCGACCGGGAGCATCATGCCGAACCATGGTTCGGTGCCAAAGAGTGGCGCGAAGAAGTACAGCCCCAGCAGGATGAAGATGCCCCACTGGCCCATGAACATGGCCGTCGAGTAGCCCCACATGTTGCGGGCGCCTGAGGCGACGGAGCCGCCGAGGTTCATGGAGTAGGCCATGGAGGCGAAGACGACGGCGATGAGCAGCGTTGTATAGGTGCCGACTTGGTCGGACCAGTGAATCACGCCGAGGACTTCTTGGCCGAGGATGAGTCCGAGCAGCCCAGCGGTGATTGGTGCTGGCAGGAGCAGCGCCTGTAACACTTTGAGTCGGTTTCGGAGCACGTTTCCGATGATGAGCAGGATGGAGATCCATCCAATATCCGTCAGGAGTGTGTACGGCGTGTAGTCCACTGCGGCACCTTTCTCTCTATTTGTTTCCTTGCTCACAGTAGTCCACCTCACTGGTGCTGGGAAACAGTACGCTGGCCCTATGAGAAAGTTTGCCCCCGTTTTGGATGGCCCGAATGCGGCCGCATTGCAGGTGCTCGCGGAGCAGGATTCCGAGGTGCGCGCCACGCTGTTTGAGCGGATTGTGGAGCAGTATCCGCAGGCAACGATGGTTTTTCCGGCAGGCGCCACGGAGGTACCCGAAGTGCTTCTCGACGCCACTTCGTTCACCCTCGCTTCCACTCAGGAGTCCGAGGCAGCGGGGGCAACGATCCCTGAGGCAACCCTTACTCCGCTGCGTGAGTGGGCGTTGGATCTGCGGCGGACGGGGTTTCCGGCGTCGGAGTTTCCGGCGGTGGCGGAGATCGTTGGTGGGGTTGTGGGCGTCGATACGCAGGTGTTGGTGCGTGTGGCGCGGGAGATGGAGCGGGTGTCGCGGGAGGCTGACGAGGCCGGGGTGGCTGCGGCGTCGGTGGCGCAGGTGACGAAGGTTTCGCAGGATGGTTCGGCGTGGATCGCGCGGGCGGAGGCATCCGCGGCGGTTGGGTACGCGGCGGGGCAGGCGTTGCCGGTGATGCGCGCGGGCAACCAGGGGGTGTGGTGGGCGTGCGCGCCCGCGGTGCCGCCGAACCGCTTCGGACAGCTAGAGTTCCACCTCGACGGGCCGGATGTGGAGGTTGGCGACTACCTGACGTTGGGTGCTGCGCGTGGCCCTGCGGTCCGCGCGAACCGGCCAAAGATGCTGCTCGTGGCGGTGGGCACCGGGTGGGCGGCGGCGAAGTCGGTGGTGTTCGGGCTCATCGAGGAACGCATCCGCCCCGAGGTGCACCTGGTGCTGTGCGGGGACGGCGCAGACGATTTTTACGACGCCCGCACCATCAACTCCCTCGCCGATTCCCAGCCTTGGCTGCAGGTGACGCGCGTCGCGCCGACCGCGGGCGAATTCGGGCAGAGCGCCGCGAAGGCGATTTGGGTGCCGGGCCCGGCGTTCGTGTCGGCGCCGGGCACGTGGTGGGACCACCAGATCGTGCTGTGCGGCAAGGGTGCCGAGGCCGCGGAGTACCGCGAGGCCCTGGAAGCCGCCGGAGCTCGCGGCGTGCTTACATGCGCGACTGACGCAACGGTCCAGTTTCCGAAAGCCTAATGAGGGGGACGTCCTCCTGTACGGCGGCGACGTGCGAGATGTCGATGTCGGCGTCGAGAAGCTCGGGGCCGTAGCCGGCCTCCACGATCCTGCGCCCGTCCGGCGCCACGAGCGTGGAGAACCCGATGCCGGTCGGGCCGGACTTCTCGCCGGCCTCGGTCTCGTGGTTCGGGCGGGACTGCCCGGCCGCCGCGATGAATACGCCGGAGTCGAGGGCGCGGGCGCGCGTCAATAAGCGCCACTCCTCGAGCTTGCCCGGGCCGTCTGCCCAGCTCGTCGGCACCACGATGACGTGCGCGCCCATCGCCGCCAGCTCCTTGAACTGTTCCGGGAAGCGGATGTCGAAGCAGGTGGCCACGCCGATGGTGGCGTCGCCGTGCCGGAACGTGAGCAGGGTGTCGCCGGCCTTGACGGTGCGGGATTCGTGGTAGCTGTGGGCGTCGTAAAGGTGCACCTTGTCATAGGTGAGAATGAGCGGGTGCTCGCTGTGGCCGTCGAGGACGAGGGTGGTGTTGTAGACGCGGTTGATACTGCCGACGGTGTCCGCCGGGCGGAACGAGCCCGCCACGATCGTCACGCCGAGCTCCTTGGCCAGAGAAAACAGCCCCTGCGTGAATGGCCCGTCGGTGTCCTCAGCTTGGTGGTCGAGGCGGCCTGCCCCGAACGCGTGTGAGGCGGCCTCCGGCAGCACGATGAGCGTCGCACCCCGGCGCGCGGCCTCTCTGACCTGCGGTTCTATGCGCGAAAGGTTGCGCATTTTATCAGGTCCGCTGGTAAATTGTGCCAACACGATACGCATGTGGATAACTTTAGCGAATCTGAAATTTTATCCACAGGGTTTCATGCAGTTTCCTTGCCCTGCTTCGGCGTGTTTTCGAGGATGGGTGCATGCATTTATCAACGACCGTCCCGTCCCTCGCCCGTTCGCACCGCGTCGCCCGCACGTCGCTTCCCCGCGCTGAGCTGCGCGACAGCGCCAGCGCCGCCGCGTTGCGCTCGCTGGGGGATCGCGCCCAATCGCTTTTCGACGCCTCCACCACCGCCCTCAACGCACATTTAGAATCGATCGCCTCGTTTGCGGACGACTGCATCCGCTGCGACACCCGCCTCGCGGAGGCGTTGCGCCATGTCTGATACCTACCGCCCTGCTTTGGACGCCGGGCAGCTCATGGTTGCCGCGGGCGTGGTGGAGGGCGCGGTCGCCGAGTTCCGCGCGCGTTCCCAGGCGTGCCACGCCGCCCGGTCCGACCTGGTTGGGACCGGTTTTCGCGGGTCAGCACCGACTGCTGCCCTGCAGCGCCTCCAGCGTGTCGACGCCACCTTCGCCCACCCCGCCGACGACCTCACCCAGGCCGCCAAGGTACTACGCCGCTACGCCACCTGGCAGGCGCGCCTCGACGCGATGGCCCGATCCCTGCGCGGCAGCCCCGTCTACGCGCTGGCGGTGCAGGTGCTGAACGGGGTCTCGCGGACCTTCGACACGTTGTGCGCCGCCGAGCTCGAGGCCCTCTGCAAGGCGCGCGAGCGTGACCTGGAGGCAGCGCGCGGGCACGTGCCGCTCATCGCACGCCACGGCGTAGAGCTTGGCCAGATACACCGGACAAACCTGGCCGCGCTCGACCCGGCGCGCCGCGAGCTCGTGGAAGCCGCGGGCGCGACCGTACTCGAAGCCGGGCCCGTGTCGGCGACACTGGCGGTCGGTGACGTCGTGGACCCGGCGCGTGTGATCACGATGGTCGCCGGCGTGTCCACCGGCCGGCCAGAGGGTTTGGGCGGTGAGCTTGCCCGTGCGCAGTTCCTCGCCGAGCGCACCGGCGCCACAGTGATCCTCTGGCAGGGCTACGACCCGCCACCCAACGTGGTCAACGGGCTGGACGCCGGCCCGGCGCGCCGCGGCGCCGACGACCTCTCCGCCTTCCAACTCGCGCTCACCGACCGCTTCCCCAACGCCCACCGGGTGGTCCTCGCCCACAGTTATGGCACACGCGTGGCCACCGAGGCCGCCGTCCACCACGGCCTGCTTACCGACCAGCTCTGGCTCGTCGGCAGCGCCGGCGTCGCCGGTAGCCACGTGAGCGACCTACAGCTCGCAGGGCCAGATTCCCGCGTGGTCGCCGTGGATTCTCCCGACGATCCGATCCTGTGGACCAGGTCCGGTCCGCAGGCGGTGCTGGGGGCGTCGCCAACTGATCCCGCCTACGGCGCGCGCGTCCTACCTGGGGTGACGGGCGGTCATAGCGCCTACTTCACAGACGAGGCCTTTGTGTCAGATCTCACACAATCTTTCGAGTTCCAGGAGGAACAAAGGTAACATGATAAGCGGTTAATTTATTCTTCAAATAAAAGGAGATTTTAGGAATGGCTCAGAACTTCGCCTCGGCATTCGTTGCCAAGCTGAAGGAGCTCGGCGTCAAGCGCATCTACGGCCTCGTCGGTGACTCCCTCAACCCGCTTTCCGACGCCGTCCGCACCCAAGGCATCGAATGGGTCCACGTGCGCAACGAGGAAGCCGCCGCATTCGCCGCCGGCTCCGACGCACTCGCAACCGACGAACTCGCAGTGTGCGGCGCATCCTGCGGCCCAGGCAACACCCACTTCGTCCAAGGACTCTTCGAGGCGCACCGCAACGGCGCAAAGGTCCTCGCGATCGCCTCGCACATCCCGTCCTTCCACATCGGTTCGTCCTTCTTCCAGGAAACCCACCCCGAAATGCTCTTCCAGGAGTGCTCTTCCTACTGCGAGATGGCAAACTCCGCCGACCAGGGCATGCGCGTCGTCCACAACGCCATCCAGAACACCATGTCCGGCAACGGCGTATCGGTAGTCGTCGTCCCAGGTGACGTCTTCGCACAAGAAGTCACTGCCGACGCCCCAACCCTGTCCGGCAACTACGCCACCGGCGGCAACAAGCGCGTCTACCCAGACCCGGCCGAAGCCGCCCGCCTGGTCGAAGCCATCAACGAGGCAGACACCGTCACACTCTTCTGCGGCTACGGCGCCAAGGACGCCCGCGACGAAGTCTTCGCACTCGCCGAAAAAATCAAGGCACCAGTCGGCCACTCCTTCCGCGGCAAGATGTACATCGAGTACGACAACCCCTACGACGTCGGCATGTCCGGCCTCCTCGGCTACGGCGCCTGCCACGAAGCCTCCGACAAGGCAGACCTCTTCATCATGGTCGGCACCGACTTCCCATACACCGACTGGCTGCCCAGCAAGAACGTCGCCCAGATCGACATCGACGGCGCCCACATCGGCCGCCGCACCAAGGTGCACTACCCCGTCATCGGCGACGTCAAGAGCGTCATCGAAAACATCCTCCCGCACATCGAGGAGAAGAAGGACCGCTCCTTCCTGGACGCAATGCTGAAGCGTCACGCTGAGCTGCTGGAGTCGGTCGTCGGCAAGTACACGACGGAAGCCCGCGAAGCCCGCACCCCAATCCACCCAGAGCTCGCCGCCTCCGTCCTCGACGAACTCGCCGACGAAGACGCCTACTTCACCGTCGACACCGGCATGTGCAACGTGTGGTCCTCCCGCTACCTCACCCCCAACGGCAAACGCGACGAATCCGCATCCTTCCTCCACGGCACCATGGCCAATGCGCTGCCGCAGGCCATCGGTGTCCAGGCCGCATTCCCCGACCGCCAGGTCATCTCCTGGTCCGGCGACGGCGGCCTCGGCATGCTCCTCGGTGAACTGCTCACCGTCAAGCTGCACAACCTGCCAGTGAAGACCATCGTGTTCAATAACTCCTCACTCGGCATGGTCAAACTCGAAATGCTCGTCCAAGGCTTCCCCGAGCACGAAACCGACCACGACGGCGTCAACTACGCCAACATCGCCGAAGGCGTCGGCATCAAGTCCTTCCGCATCGAAGACCCCGCCGACCTGCGCCCGAAGCTCAAGGAGGCCCTCGCCTACGACGGCCCCGTCCTCGTCGACATCGTCACCGACCCGGACGCCCTCTCCATGCCACCAAACATCACCTGGGACATGATGAAGGGCTTCACCGCCGCCGCAACCAAGACCGTCCTCGACGGTGGTGTCGGCCGCATGATCGACCTGGCACGCTCCAACCTCCGCCACATCGGCGGCGCAGCGTCGATCACCTTTAAGTAGTGGTCAGTTAGGCTCCAACGCCTTTGCGGCCCCGGGTTTCTGCCCGGGGCCGCTTCGTTTTTCGGGGTTTGCAGGCTTCTCCTCCTGCCGTTTTGAAAAAGTTCCCGCGCCCGGGAACGATTTTGCGTTTTGGGTCGATTCCGGTCGACCAACCGACCCGTTTCCCCAGGCCACGACGCCCGTCCACGAAGATCGTTCTCCATTCATGCCGCGATCGTGGGAACTTTTCGGAAGTCTGCAGCCCTGCTCGGCCCTGTGCTCCCCGCCCCTAATCCACTCAAAGCGTTCGATTAAAAGCGAGCGATGCAGGTCGCGCATTTTCAACCGGTCCGGTTGATTTCCGGCGACCTGCATCGCACGCTTTAAACACCTCGACACGAGCACAGCGAGCACAAAGCGAGCACAACGGACGCCATGGCCCGCCCAAACGCGCTCCACCAGCGCACCAAATTCGCTGCTTTCTGGATCTGGTTTTGTGTTTTCCCAGGTCGCAGATTATTGGCAATGGGATTTGGTGCCTTCCCTTTCTCTGTAGACACCAAATTCACTGTTTTTCCGGACGGCGCGTGGCGTTTCCCCAGGTCGCGACCTCTGAGCAAAGGAATTTGGTGTCGCGAAGCCTGGGATACGCGCACAAAACGGACAGCGAACCCAGCAAGCAACAGAAAACAGCCCCCGCCCATGCACTGCACGAGAAGGCGGAGGCTGTCCTGCCACCTAGGGGCCGAATCCTGCTTTACCGCGCCCGGCGCCGTGACCTGGCGGAGGACGGTTCCCACGTCACCAGCGCGGTGGAGCGCGGAACGTGGACGAGTTCGCCGCCACGCGGGCGGGTTTCCAAGCGTTGGCGTTCCAAGCGTTGGCGTAGTTGCGCGTTTTCTTCGCGTTTGGCCGCCAGTTCCTCTTGGAGTTCATCGATGTGTTCGGTGAGCTCGATGATGGTTTTGATGCCGGCCAGGTTGACGCCGTCTTCTTGGGAGAGTTGTTGGATCCGGCGCAGCATGGAGATGTCGCGTCGGGAGTAGCGGCGTCCGCCGCCGCTGGTCCGCATCGGTGTGACTAGGCCGATGCGGTCGTAGGTGCGCAGGGTTTGGGCGTGCATGCCGGTGAGTTCGGCGGCGACGGAGATGACGTAGTACTCCTCAGCCATGGTTATGCACCTCCTGCCCACCCGGCGCGCGGGTCGAAGCCGGAGTCGCGTTCGGCTTGTTGGTAGGCGCGCAGTGCGCTGGTGGCGGCTGCGTCCAGGTCCTTGGGCACTGCGACTTCGACGGTGACCAGCAGGTCGCCGGCGTTGCCGGATTTGCGTGGCACGCCGCGCCCTTTGACGCGCAGGGTGCGCCCGTTGGGGGTGCCTGCGGGGACCTTCACGCGAACGTGTTTGTCCAGGGTGGGCACGGTGATGGTGCCTCCGAGGGCGAGTTCGCTGAAGGAGACGGGGACGGTGACTTCGAGGTCGTCGCCGGTGCGGGTGAACACTTTGTCGGGTCGGACGTGGACGGTGACGAAGAGGTCGCCGGCTGGTTTGCCGTTGGGGCCTGCTTCGCCTTGTCCTGCCAGGCGCACTTTTTGGCCGTCGACGACGCCGGCGGGGATGCGCACCGTGATGGTGCGGGAGCGCCGGACGGTGCCGGTGCCGTGGCACGTGGTGCACGGGTCCTTGATCACGTCGCCGGTGCCGCCGCAGTTGGAGCATGGGCGGGCCATGCCGAATGCGCCGGAGTTCTCGCGGACGTAGCCGGAGCCGTGGCACTGCTCGCACTGTTCCACGTGGCCGGATTTGGATCCGGAGCCGTGGCATGTGGTGCATGGGGCGTCGCCGGTGAGTTCGACGGGGAAGGTGGTGCCTTTGGCGGCTTCGCGGAAGTCGAGGGTTATTTCCGTCTCGACGTCCGCCCCCCGCGACGGCCGAGCGTTCCTGCCAGCAGCGCCGCCGCGGTTAAAGAGGCCACCGAAGAGATCACCAAGGCCGCCTTCTCCAGCTTGTCCAGCACCCCCGGCTCCTCCGAAGACGTCGGAGAGGTCGGAGAAGTTGAAGTCGCTCTGCCCCGTTTGGCGAAACCCTCCCGGAAAGCCGGGACCTCCTGCCCCTCCGAATCGGCCGCCGAAGCCGCCGGAGCTCATCATCGCCTTGAACTGGTCGTATTCTTTGCGTTTTTCTTCGTCGCCGACGACGTCGTACGCTTCTGCCACCTTCTTAAACTTCTCCTCGGCGGCTTTGTTGCCGGGGTTGGAGTCGGGGTGGTTTTCACGTGCGAGCTTGCGATATGCCTTCTTAATGTCAGCTGTGGACGCGTCTTTGGAGACGCCGAGGTCGCCGTAGTAGTCCTTGTTGGCCCACTCTTGTTGCATAGCCATCTCGCACCCTCCTTTCTCGGATGAATTTTGTTATTTCAAGTACAAAACCGGGGCGTGAAGGCCGCTTTTCGCGCACCTCACGCCCCGGCCCTGGGTTTTGTTGTTACTCGTTGTCTTCAGCAGGCTCTTCCGCAGGATCGGCGATGTTGACCATTGCGTTTCGCACGAGTCGGTCGCCTACGCGGTAGCCCTTGCGCAGCACAGTGCCGATGACTTTGTCGTCGCCGGAGGACAGGTCTTGGACTGCCTCGTGGGTTTCGGGGTCAAAGGCGTCGCCTTCTGCGCCGAAGGCTTCGACGCGTTGCGCGGTGGCCACGCTGCGGAGTTTGTCGGCGAAGGCTTTCAGTGGGCCTTCGTTTAAGTCTCCGTGTTGTTCGGCAAGGTCGAGGTCGTCGAGAAGCGGGAGCAGTTCGGTGGCGAAGGCTGCTTTCGCATGCTCGGCGATGGCCGCGCGTTCCCGCTCGGTGCGGCGCCGGTAGTTTGCATACTCGGCGCTCACACGCTGCAGGTCTTCGGTCCGCTCAGCAAGCTGCTTTTCGACGTCATCCTGCTCGCCCTCGTCCGTTTCCGGTGCAGCGTCGGCGTCGACCTCAGCTTCAGCCTCGGGTTCGGCAGCTTCTGCTGCTACTGCCTCGGCTTCTTCGATCAGGTCTTCAACCTGCTCCGGTTCCGGAGTATTCGGGTTCGTCATGGTGACCTCCTTCTGCAGTGTTGCTGTTGTTTACTTGGTTTCGTCGGTGTCTTCGTCGACTACCTCGGCGTCGACAACGTTGTCGTCGGCTGCCTCAGCCTGGGTTGCGCCCTCGTTGGCCTGTGCCTCGTAGAGCACCTTGCCCAGCTCCTGCGACTCGGTGTTCAGTTTCTCGACGGCCGACTTCACCGCTTCAAGGTCATCTCCCTTGAGTGCTTCGTCGACGGCGTCGGCTGCCTCGGTGACGCGGGTCTTGAGGTCCTCCGGCAACTTGTCGGCGTTGTCCTCCATGAACTTGCGCGTCTGGTACGCCGCGGACTCTGCACCGTTGCGGGTTTCCTGCTCCTCGCGGCGCTTCTTGTCCTCGTCGGCGTGTGCCTCGGCGTCCTTGATCATGCGGTCGATCTCCTCCTGGGACAGTCCGGAGCCGTCCTGGATCTTGATCGTGTTCTCCTTGCCTGTCGCCTTGTCCTTCGCGGAGACGGACACGATGCCGTTGGCGTCGATGTCGAAGGTGACCTCAATCTGCGGAACACCGCGCGGTGCCGGAGCGATACCTGCCAGCTCGAAGGAGCCGAGCAACTTGTTCGCGGAAGCCATCTCGCGCTCGCCCTGGAAGACCTGGATCTGCACGCTTGGCTGGTTGTCTTCAGCCGTGGTGAAGGTCTCGGAACGCTTCGTCGGGATGGTGGTGTTACGCTCGATGAGCTTGGTCATCACGCCGCCCTTGGTCTCGATGCCGAGGGAGAGTGGGGTGACGTCGAGAAGCAGGACGTCCTTGACGTCGCCGCGCAGGACACCTGCCTGCAGCGCAGCGCCCAGAGCCACGACCTCGTCCGGGTTCACGGACTTGTTTGGCTCCTTGCCGCCGGTGAGCTCCTTGACCATTTCGGTCACGGCCGGCATACGGGTGGAACCACCGACCAGCACAACGTGGTCAATCTCGCCGACGGAGAGGCCAGCATCCTTGATGACCTGGTTGAACGGCGCCTTGGTGCGGTCCAGCAGGTCAGAGGTGATCTTCTGGAACTCGGTGCGCGTCAGCGTCTCGTCGAGGAACAGCGGGTTCTTCTCGGAGTCGACGGTGATGTACGGCAGGTTGATGGATGCCTGCTGGGAGGAAGACAGCTCGATCTTTGCCTTCTCAGCGGCCTCACGCAGACGCTGCATCGCCATCTTGTCCTTGGACAGGTCGACGCCCTGTGCGGACTTAAACTTATCGACGAGCCACTCAACAATGCGGTTGTCCCAGTCGTCGCCACCGAGCTCGTTATCACCCGCGGTTGCCAGGACCTCTACGACGCCGTCGCCGATCTCCAGGAGGGAGACGTCGAAGGTACCGCCACCAAGGTCGAAGACCAGGATGGTCTGCTCCTTGTCAGCCTTCTCAAGGCCGTATGCCAGTGCAGCTGCCGTCGGCTCGTTGACGATACGCAGGACGTTCAGGCCCGCGATCTGGCCGGCTTCCTTCGTAGCCTGACGCTGTGCGTCCTCGAAGTAGGCCGGGACGGTAATGACGGCGTCGGTAACCTCGTCGCCGAGGTATGCCTCTGCGTCCCTCTTCAGCTTCTGCAGCGTACGTGCAGAAATCTCCTGCGGGGTGTACTTCTTGTCATCAATCTCGACGGTCCAGTCCTCGCCCATGTGGCGCTTGACGGAGCGGATCGTGCGGTCAACGTTGGTCACCGCCTGGTTCTTTGCGGACTGGCCAACCAGCACCTCGCCGTTCTTCGCAAATGCGACGACGGACGGGGTGGTACGCGAACCCTCAGCGTTCGCGATAACTACCGGCTCTCCACCTTCAAGGACAGAGACAACCGAGTTCGTCGTACCAAGGTCAATACCTACTGCGCGTCCCATTTCTACATTTCCTCCTGTGTTTATCGAAGTCTTTTCTGAAGTTAATCCGAAGTTGAATCGCCTCGGCTCAACTTGACAGGAACCAATGTAGCAGAAGTTCCGCCAACCTTGAGCCTGTCGCGCTCAATCCTTACAACACACTATCCAGAAAGTTATTCCCACTAGACTCAACTTTGTTCATTTCCACAGTTCAAAGGGTGTAAATAAGTTATGTCTGGCAGGTCTGGCACAATGTCTTGGTATGAGCAACAAAGTTGAACCACAGACGGAAGCGCAGCCCACCGCGGCCGACGCGGCGCAAGAGCTTTCCCAAGAAACTGTTGACCGCAGCACGGTCATCGCCTCCGACGGGCGCACCGCGGCAGCCTGGGCGGCGAGGTTCATCATTATCGTCGCCGCCACCGCCATCCTGCTGTACCTGCTGAAGTACGTCTGGATGGGACTGCTGCCGATCTTCCTGGCGCTCATCGTGTGCACGGTGCTGTGGCCGCCGGTGGACTGGCTGCGCAAGAAGAAGGCGCCGCCAGCACTCGCCGCGGCCGGCGTGCTCGTGGGGGCCTTCGCCATCATCGGCGGCATCTTCGCCGCCATGGCCCCAACCGTTCGCACGCAGGGCACCCAGCTCGTCGACCAGGCGCAGCAGGGCATCGACCAGATCACGCAGTGGCTGCGCGACAACGTCGATAACGAGCTCATCGACCCAGCCAAGATCCAGGAGACCATCGACCAAGTCACCAATGTCCTGCGCGGACAGGCCTCCAACATCGCCTCGGGCGTGTTCACGGGCATCGGGGCGATCGCATCCGTCGGCACCACCCTGGCGCTGACCCTGATCCTCACCTTCTTCTTCCTGAAGGACGGGCCGAAATTCTTGCCGTGGCTCAAGGGCTACGTGGGCGTGCGCGCCGGCTGGCACCTCACCGAGGTCTGCATGCGTTCCTGGAATACGCTGTCCGGTTTCATCCGCACGCAGGCGATCGTTTCGGCTGTCGACGCCATCTTCATCGGCCTCGGCCTCCTCTTGCTGGGCGTGCCGCTGTGGCCAGTGCTGGCAGTGATCACGTTCTTCGCCGGCTTCGTCCCTATTATCGGTGCGTTCACTGCGGGCGCGTTGGCGGTGATCATCGCGCTGGTCTCCAACGGCCTGACCAACGCCATCCTGGTGCTCGTGCTCATCATCGTGGTGCAGCAGCTGGAGAGCAACATCCTCCAGCCGATCCTGCAGTCCCAGGCAATGGGCCTGCACGCAGCGATCGTGCTGCTCTCCGTAGCGCTCGGCGGCACGCTGTTCGGCATCGTCGGCGCGTTCCTCGCGGTGCCGGTCGCTGCGGTCCTGGCCGTCTGGTTCCGCTACTGGGCAGAGATGGTCTCACTCCGAACTGGCGAAGTCACCCCCGACGAGGTCCAAATGGCCACCCAACAGAGCCAGACTTTGGACTCCAAGGAGGCCTTCAACGCCGTACGCGAACACATGGCACAAATGGGCAGGCGCTCCAAGAACTAAGCACGTAGCGCTATATTGTTAAGATAACTAGCCTCGAAAACCGAAAGGACATATTTCTATGAGTCTGCGCGTCGCTGTCGTAGGTGCCGGGCCAGCCGGTATTTACGCATCCGATCTGCTCATCCGCAATCAGGAGCACGAGATCCACGTCGACCTGTTTGAGCAGATGCCTGCGCCGTTCGGCCTCATCCGCTACGGTGTCGCCCCGGACCACCCGCGCATCAAGGGCATCGTCAAGTCGCTGCACAACGTGATGGACAAGCCGAACCTGCGCTTCCTGGGCAACATCACCGTGGGTCGCGACATCACCATCGATGAGCTGCGCGAGTACTACGACGCCATCATCATCTCCGCGGGCGCTGTCCGCGACCGCGAGTTCCTCGTCCCTGGCGGCGACAAGTCCATCGGCGCCGGTGAGTTCGTCGGGTTTTACGACGGCAACCCACGCTTCGAGCGCTCCTGGAACCTGGAGGCACGCGAGGTCGCAGTGGTGGGCGTCGGCAATGTGGCGCTGGATATCTCCCGCATCCTTGCAAAGACCGGCGACGAGCTGCTGGTCACCGAGATCCCGGACAACGTCTACGAGTCCCTGAAGAACAACAAGGCCGAGGTCATCCACATGTTCGGCCGTCGCGGCCCGGCGCAGGCGAAGTTCACGCCGAAGGAGCTGCGCGAGCTCGACGAGTCGGACACCATCCAGGTGCTCGTCGACCCTGAAGACATTGATTACGACGGCCCCTCCGAGGAGCTGCGCCGCGCCGACAAGTCCATCGACCTGAACTGCCAGGTCCTGGAGCAGTACGCGATGCGCGAGCCGGATGATGCCCCGCACAAGATCCACATTCACTTCTTCGAGTCCCCAGTTGAGGTGCTCACTGAGGGCGACGACATCGTCGGCATCCGCACCGAGCGCACCGAGTTCGACGGCGAGGGCGGGCTGCGCGGCACCGGCAAGTTCACCGACTGGCCAGTCCAGCAGGTCTACCACGCTATCGGCTACCGCTCCGAGCCTGTCGAGGGCGTCCCGTTCGACCTTGAGCGCCACGTCATCCCGAACGACGGCGGCCACGTCCTCGGCGAGGACGGCTTCGAGGACTCCCTCTACGTCACCGGCTGGATCAAGCGCGGCCCGGTCGGCCTGATCGGCAACACGAAGTCGGACGCGAAGGAAACGACCGACATGCTCATCGCCGACGCAGACGCCGGCAAGCTCAACACCCCGACCCACGAGGACCCGGACGCCATCCTCGGCCTGCTCGACGAGCGCAGCATCGACTACACCACCTGGGACGGCTGGTACCGCCTGGATGAAGCAGAGCGCAAGCTCGGCGAGGAGTGCGCCACCCACAGCCGCGAGCGCAAGAAGATCGTCGAGTGGGACGAAATGGTCTCCTACGCACACCACAAGCAGTAAGCTGCTGGCTATGCGCCAGTTTTTGAAGAAGATCGCCGTTGCATGCGTGGGCGTCGCCACCGCCGCTTCCCTGCTCGCCCCCGCTGCCGACGCGCGGCCGGTGGTGAACCAGGGCGACCGCGTCCGCCTCGACATGGGGCTCGCCTACGGTATCTGCACCGTCGGCTACGTGGACCATGCGCGCAACCAGATCGCCATCGCGCGGCACTGCGTGAAGTTCCCGTTCCAGCAGGTCCTTGACGGCAGCGGCCGACGCATCGGCACGGTGGTCTCCTTCCCAGGCTGGTTAGTGAGCGCCGACGGCCCGAACGACTTCGCCTACGTCACCCTCTCCGGCGCTACCGCCGGCGCCAACCGGTTCTCCGGCAACGCGAAAGTCCACCCCAACGCGGTGCGCCGGGGCGAGCGCGTCTGCTCCTACGGCGCCACCACGCGCCGCGAGTTCTGCGGGCACGTCACTGGGGTGCGCGGCAACATGATCGCCACCTCCATCGCAGGGCCTCGCCACGGTGACTCCGGCGGCCCCATCTGGATCCCGGGCCGCGGCTTCGTCGCCGTCACCTCCGGCGGGGTATGGAAAGACAAGAAGTACTGGATGACCGGCTCCTACCCGGAGCTGTACTTCGGGCCCGAACTGCTGTCTCCTGTTTCTATGGACCTTGACCAGCCCACGACGTCGTCAAACTCGATCCCGGGCTGGTACGCGCGGCAGCTGCGATAAGTTCGCCTAAAGTTCACTTTGGTGTTACCGGCCGTGCACGTGCGAACATTATGGTGATACGTTGGCCCACAACTAGGGCCCTTTTTGGCGAGAGTTTTCGACGACAGGAAGCGCTTCATCATATGAGCATGGACACCGCGACAACGACGTTCACGCATCACCCCGACGGGGCAGACGCAGGTAAGAAAGACCCACTGGGTTTCCTGCCGTTCGGTGGCCCCTTCAAGACCTTCGTGGACTGGATGTCCGTCGTCATCGCGGTGTGGCTGTTGCTCAACGCGGTGAGCATGATCGGCGGCGGCTTCCAGATGGCCGCCGGTGACCGCGCCGAGGAGCTCTTCTCGTTTGCACAGAACCCGTTCGTGGGCCTGGGCATCGGTATCCTCGCCACGGCGATTATGCAGTCCTCCTCCACCACCACGTCGATTACTGTCGGCATGGTTGCGGGTGGCCTGCCCATCGAAATCGCCATCCCGATGCTCTTCGGCGCCAACCTGGGCACCACCGTCACCGCCACCCTCGTCGCGCTCGGCCTTTCCGGTAACAAGGAGCAGTTCCGCCGCGCCTTCGCGATGGCCACTGTGCACGACTTCTTTAACCTGATCGCGCTGGCCATCTTCATGCCACTCGAGCTCGCCACGGGCTTCCTGCAGAAAACCTCGGGCGCGATCGCACACTACACCAGCGGTGGTTCCGGCGGCATCCTCAACACGATCTTCAGCGGCATCGGCGACTTTGTCGACGCCATCACCGAACCACTCGTCTCCCTCGCCGAAACCATCGTGAGCCCGCTGAGCCCCGTGTGGGGAGGCATCGTCCTCTCCATTGGCGGCATTGCGCTGATCATGGTGGTCATCGGGTTCATCGGCAACATGCTCGGCACGCTGCTGGTCGGCCGGGCGCAGGAGTTCCTGCACGCGGCACTCGGCAAGGGCACCCTCTCCGGTGTGCTTTCCGGCGCCGTCATCACCACGGCGGTGCAGTCCTCCTCCACCACCACGTCCCTGACGGTGCCGCTGGCGGCGTCGGGCAAGTTCCACATGCGGGACCTGTTCCCGTTCGTGGTCGGCGCCAACATCGGCACCACCGTCACCGGGCTGATTGCGGCGTTCTCCGCGCCGCCCGAGGTCGCCGAGGTCGCCATGCAGACCGCCCTGGTACACACCCTCTTCAACACCTTCGCAGCGATCATCATCATGTCGTTGCCCTTCCTGCGCGAGCTCCCTCCGAAGGGTGCCGAGTGGCTCGCCGGACTCGCCGATAAGAACAAGGTGTACATCTTCATCTGGGTCGGCAGCGTGTTCTTCGCGCTGCCGCTGCTGGCGATATTCATCACCAACTGGGTGTCGTAGGGGTTGGCAAAACCCAACCTTGTCCCTCGTCCCCTCGTGACAGAAAGTTCCCGCAATTCAGGTTGAACCCGGGACCTTTCTTCGTGGACATGCGTCACCACCTGGGGAAACGCAGCAACTGGTCGACCGGAACAGGCAGCTCACGCCAAATAGTTCCCGGTCGCGGGAACTATTTCAGAAATGCCGACCAAGACAAGCGCCAACAACCAGCCCCGGAACACCCGCGCACCAGCCAAGTATGCTTAGGAGCTATGACCATGCCTCAGCCGAATCCGAATTTCCAGTTCAACTACCGCATCAGCGACACCGACCGCAATGACGCGGTGACGGCGTTGTCGGTGGCGTTCGGGGAAGGGCGTCTGACCATGGACGAGTTCGATAGGCGGTGTGCGGCTGTCGCGAAGGCGGAGTACTCGCCGGACTTGATGGCGTTGTTCCAAGATTTGCCGCAGAAGCCGGGCCAGTGTCAGGTACCGGCGCCGCAGGTCCAGAACTCCCCGGTGTACACCAGCAAGGACATTGAGCTGGCCCGCAGGAGGGGTCGCAATGTGCGCGGTGGTCTGATGGGCTTGTCGACGATCGCCAGCCTCGCATTCATCGGCGTCTTTGCAGAGATGGGGGCGGACGCCCTAGCCACACTGTCACTGCTCATCATCCCGACCGTGTTTATCCTGCTGTACGTGATGAAGGTCGGGCCGGACAGCTGGTACGCGCCGTCGGTGCGGCAGATTCAGCGGGCGCAGCGCCAGGCGGTCAAGATGCAGCAGTTGGAGTTGCAGTCGCATCAGGCGGCGGAGATCGCGATGCGGAAGCAGCAGCAGCGCCAGCAGATGGACCAACTCAAGAACGATGCGTTGAATATCGCGCAGCAGACGATGCAGCGGTTCAACAAACGTGGTTAGGTTCGGGCGCTAGTATTGGCACATGGCCAACAAGAAGCAATCAGAAGCACCAGAACAAACAACCCCGCAGCACACGCCTTTTAAGCGGCACCGGCACTTTGACCAGGCCGAGAAGCTGAAGAACGTGTTTTATGACATTCGCGGCCCGGTGAGCGCGACCGCTGAGGAGATGGAGCGTGACGGCCACACCATCCTGAAGCTGAACACGGGCAACCCGGCCGTGTTCGGGTTCGAGGCGCCGGATGTGATCATGCGCGACATGATTGCCAATTTGCCGACGTCCCAGGGCTACACCACGTCGAAAGGCATTATTTCGGCACGGCGCGCGATTGTCACGCGCTACGAGATGATTCCGGACTTCCCGGCGTTCGACATTGATGATGTGTACCTGGGCAACGGTGTGTCTGAGCTGATCAGCATGGTCACGCAGGCCTCCCTGAACGAGGGTGATGAGA
Organism: Corynebacterium lipophilum; assembly: GCF_024102595.1. NCBI lineage: Bacteria > Bacillati > Actinomycetota > Actinomycetes > Mycobacteriales > Corynebacteriaceae > Corynebacterium > Corynebacterium lipophilum. The sequence continues at coordinate 34,571 of NZ_JAEUWV010000011.1, read as the reverse complement.
TCCTCATTCCGACGCCGGATTACCCGCTGTGGACGGCGGCGTCGACACTTGCGGGCGGCAAGGTGGTGCACTACAAGTGCGACGAGGAGGACGACTGGAACCCCTCGCTGGAGGACATCCGCTCCAAGGTGACCAGCAAGACGAAGGCCATCGTGGTGATTAACCCGAACAACCCGACGGGTGCGGTGTACTCGCGGGAGACGCTAGAGGGCATCGCGAACATTGCGCGCGAGCACGAGCTGATGATCTTCGCCGACGAGATCTATGACCGCATTCTTTACGACGGCGCCCAGCACATCTCCATGGCGGAGGTTGCCCCGGACGTGATCACCCTGACCTTCAACGGCCTGTCGAAGGCGTACCGCGTGTGCGGCTACCGCGCTGGCTGGATGGTGATTACGGGGCCGCGCCGCCGTGCTAAGGGCCTCATCGAGGGGCTGGACCTGCTGTCGGGCACGCGACTGTGCGCGAACGTGCCTGGCCAGCACGCGATCCAGGTGGCCCTGGGTGGACGCCAGTCGATCTACGAGCTCACCGCGGACGGCGGCCGCCTGCACAAGCAGCGTAACGTCGCCGTGCGCAAGCTCCGCGAGATCCCGGGCATCTCCGTCGTGGAGCCGAAGGGTGCCCTGTATGCCTTCCCGAAGATCGACACGGAGATGTACCACATCCACGACGACGAGCGTTTCATGCTGGATCTGCTCAAGAGCGAGAAGATCCTTATGGTGCAGGGCACCGGCTTCAACTACCCCACCCCGGACCACTTCCGCGTGGTCACGCTGCCGTGGGCGTCACAGCTGGAGAACGCCATCGAGCGCCTCGGCAACTTCCTTTCGGATTACCACCAGCACTAGCGGATGACGCGCCAGCCCGCCTGCTGCCAGGTGGGCAGGTCGAGGGCGTTGCGGGCGTCGATAATTACTCGCTTATCGACGCCCACCAGCGGCTGCAGGAACGCATCCCACTCGGTCGCCAGGATGCACAGGTCCGCGCCAGCGGTGGCCTGCGCGAGCGTGCCGGGAAAGTCAAGGTCGGGGTAGGCGGCGCGGGCGTTGTCGAGGGCCTTCGGGTCGTGGACGCGCACGCGAGCACCGGCCTCGAAGAGGCGCTGCGCGACGTCGAGCGCCGGCGAATCCCGGATGTCATCCGAGTTCGGTTTGAACGCCGCCCCCAACACCGCGATGGTGCGCCCCTCCAGCGTATCTAGCTCCCGTCGCACCAGGTCAACGATGCGGGCGCGGCGCCCCTGGTTGATGGCGTCGACCTCCCGGAGGAAGCGCACCGAATCCCCGGCGCCGAGCTCCTCGGCGCGTGCGATGAACGCCCGGACGTCCTTCGGTAGGCAGCCGCCGCCGAAGCCGAGCCCTGCGTTCAGGAACTGGCGCCCGATGCGCGCGTCCAACCCGATGGCGTCCGCAAGCTGGGTGACGTCCGCGCCTGCGGCGTCGCACACCTCCGCGACCGCGTTGATGAAGGAAATCTTCGTGGCCAAAAACGCATTCGCCGCCACTTTCACCAGCTCAGCGGTGGGAAGATCCGTCACCACAATTGGTGAGCCATGCTCAATAGGAGTGGCGTACACCTCCCGCAGCACCTGCTCCGCGCGCCCACCCGGACGCTGCCCCACCACGATCCGGTCCGGCGCCAACGTATCGCTCACCGCGTGGCCCTCGCGCAGAAACTCCGGGTTCCACGCCACCTCCACCGCATCCGGGAGGCGCTCCTGCAGGCGGCGCGCAGTGCCCACCGGCACCGTCGACTTGCCCACCACCAGGTGCTCCCCCTCAAGGATTGCGGAGAGGTGGGAGGTGGCGTCGTCAAGAAATGAAGTGTCCGCGGCGAGCCCACCGGAAACCTGCGGCGTGCCGACGGCCAAAAAATGCACCCTCGCGAACCCCGCTACCTCGCGCAGATCGGTGGTGAAGCGCAGCCGACCCGACGCCGTGTGGCGCTGCAGCAATGTGTCGAGGCCGGGCTCGAAAAACGGCGCCCTCCCCGACTGCAACGCCGCAACCTTCGCCGCGTCCGTATCCACCGCCAGGACCTCGTGGCCAAGCTCAGCCATGCACGCGGCGTGCGTCGCCCCCAAATACCCCGCGCCGACCACCGACAACCGCATGCGTACGGCCCCCTAACGGAAGTTCAAGTACGCCTTCGACGGCGTCGGACCCCGCTGCCCCTGATACTTCGAGCCCAACGCGCCACTGCCGTACGGCACCTCCGCCGGCGACGTCATCGCGAACAACGCCAACTGGCCGACCTTCATCTCCGGCCACAACACAATCGGCAAATTCGCCACATTCGACAGCTCAAGCGTGATGTAGCCCGAAAACCCCGGATCGATGAACCCGGCCGTCGAGTGCGTCAACAGGCCAAGCCTGCCCAGAGAACTCTTGCCCTCTAGACGCCCAGCCAAATCGGCTGGCAACGTGAACTTCTCCAACGTCGACGCCAAGACAAACTCACCCGGGTGCAGCACAAACCCCTCACCCTCAGGGACCTCCACCAGCGTAGTCAGATTCGGCATCTCCTCACGCGGATCAATATGGGTATAGCGCGAGTTATTGAACACGCGGAAGAACCGATCCAAACGCACATCCACCGACGACGGCTGCACCAACGCAGCGTCATACGGCGCAATACCGAGGCGTCCCGAATCAACGGCGTCACGAATGTCATGGTCTGAAAGAAGCACGGCGCCTAGTCTAGCCTGCTTTGGGGTGGGGCTAAAGTAAACGCATGCACCGAATCCTCTCGACCATTCTCCTGACCGCCGCTCTCGCGGTCAGCGGCGCCCCAATCGCCACAGCGAACACCAGCGACATATTTAACGACGCCTCTTGCGTCCCCGCCGCCGACAAAACAACACCCGTGCTCTATGTACACGGCACCTCCGCAAACACCGAAAAGTGGGCCCAAAACGCCGTCGCCCTCAAAGCCGCAGGCTACTGCGTATGGGGCTTCGACTACGGCCGTGGCAGCGGACTCCCATCTCTCTTCCCTGGCTCCTACGGCAACGCCGACATCAACAGCTCCGCACGCGAACTCGCCCGCAACGTCGAACGAGTCAAAGAAGCAACCGGATCCGACCAAGTCGACCTGGTTGCCCACTCCCAAGGTGGTCTACTCGTAAAGAAGTACATCGCCGAACTCGGCGGAGGCGACAACGTCCGCCGCGCAGTCACCGTTGGCGCCACCTTCCACGGCACCGACCTCAACGGCACCGGCAAAATCCTCTCCCCCATCGCCCGCGCATTCCCGCGTCTCGCAGCGTTCTTTGCAGGACCAGGCGCAGTCCAACAACTCAACGACTCCCCCGTCATCCAAGCGCTCAACACGCTTCCCGACACCCAAGCCGGAATCGTATACACCACGCTCTACTCACCATCCGACACCACCGCCACCCCAAACAGCACTTCAATCCTGCAGGCCGTCGACGGAGCGGACGTCGCCAACATCAACATCGAAGCATCCTGCCCGAACTCCGGCCGAGTCCTGCACCCCAACATGCAGTCCGACCTCACCGTCGCGGCCCTCACCCGGTGGGGCCTCGAGCGCACCGCCGACGACCGCACCCCCAACCAGCGCGCCTGCTCACTCAGCGCACTCCCCGACGGGTCCGACGCAGCCCGCTAGCGTTTGGCGAATTAGCAGCGCGGTGCTAAAATTACCCACTGCTGCATTACATGCGCTGCCGGCGTAGTTTAGTGGTAGAACATCAGCTTCCCAAGCTGAGAGTGCGGGTTCGATTCCCGTCGCCGGCTCCACTATGACGTCGAAAATGATAAGTAGGCGTTTGCGTTAGCGCGTACGCCCCAAGGGGGTCAAGAAAATCGCTTGCGTTAGCGAGTGTATAGCGCATTAGCTCTGACCTGCGGAAGCGCTTTCCTCTCTTTCGGCTGAGCGAGCGTTTGCGTTAGCAGGCGTTGATCTGGTCAAGGCGGACGCTATGGTCGGCGACCTCGGTAACGAGTTCAGCGTCGTGGGTGATGACAATGACGACGGCACCAGTGTCAGCGAGTTTACGCATTACTCGGGAAATCGCGACAAGGTGCTTGTAGCCAACACCGGACGTGGGTTCGTCGAAGATGTAAACTTTCTTGTTCGCAGCAAGCGCTGTAGCAATAACCAGGCGTTGGCGCTGCCCGCCAGAGAGTGCTTGGGGATGGTCAGCCTCGTGGTCGGCAAGGTCGAGTTCTTCAAGGATCGCGTGGGCATCGATGTGTTGCTTTTCGGCTTTGGTCGTGCCGAGCGTGACTTCGTCGATGACGGTATCTGAGAACAACTGTCGGGTAGGGTCTTGCATCACAAGGTAGGCGTCACGGCTGGGGAATTTTTGTCCATTGAGTGTGATGGATGCGTGTTTGGCTTTTTCTAGTCCGCAAACAATGCGTGCCAGGGTTGATTTCCCTGAACCGCACGGGCCGAGGAGCGCTGTGATTTTCCCTGCCGGAAAGAGCACATGGTCGACGTTGAGAACCGTTTTCCCCTGCCGGTAGGCGAAGGTGAGGTTGTCGATCGTGAGCCCCTCCCCTGCCGGTTCCGGAAGTTGTGGCATAGACACAGTCACTAGGGATCGCAGTCCAAGCTGTTTGCGCTCCTCATCCGAGGTAGCGTAGAACTCTTCGCCGGTTGCGGTGAGGGCGATCTTGCCTTTGTCGAAGCAGTAGACACGGTCAGCGATCCCGGAAAGAAAACTTAGCCGGTGTTCAGCAATGATGATCGTGTGTCCATCAGCTTTGAGCCTGGCGATGAGTGTGGCGAGTTGGCCGATAAGATCAGCTGATAGGTTCGCGGTCGGCTCGTCAAAGACGATCAGCGACGTGTTGTTGCACATGGCGACGGCGCAGGCCACGCGTTGCATCTGCCCGCCCGACAGCTGTGTGACGCGGGATTCCAACAGGTCGGCGATACCTAACTCGGCTGCAACCTCGTCAATGCGGGCACAGATCTCCTGCGGGGCGCGGCCGAGATTTTCTGGGCCGAAGGCGAGTTCTTGGCGCACGTGAGTGGTGTAGAATTGGGTGCGTGGGTTTTGAAACACTGTCGAACAGTGGTGGGCAAGCTCTGATAGATCTACTCGTGCCACGTCAATGTCGTCGACTGTGACGCTTCCGGTAAGGTCGCCGTCGTGAAAGTGCGGGATGAGCCCGTTAAACAGCCGTAGCGCGGTGGTTTTCCCCGATCCCGATGCGCCACACAGCAAGGTGACGGTTCCAGGTGTGATGGTGATGGTTGCGTCAGTGATTGAGGGGTGGTCTGCTCCTCGATAGGTGAAGGTGACGCCGGTGGCTTGGGTTATTGTCATAGGACGATTCTCCATATCGCGAAGCCGATAACGACGAGCAGAATGACTGCGTCGATCACACGGAATTTCACGACCGTGACTGAGGTGGGCTTTGTGGTTCCGCCCAGTCCTCGCACGAGGGCAGCAGATGCCAGTTCGTCCCCGCTGCGTACCACGGTCGATAGCAGCGGGATTGTGAAGTACTGGGCCGCGCGCAGGGAAAACGCAGACATGCCGCGTAGTTTCATCGCATCTGAGATCGCTTTAACCTCGTGGCCGATCACGGGCAGCACCCGTAAGGCAACCGAGATTGGGATCGTGAAACAGGTCGGGATCCGTGAGCTGACGAGTGCTTTTTGCAAGGTGGCGGGTCGGATTACACCGATCGCGTATGCGCCCATGCCTGCGCTGACACTGAATCGCCACATCCACTGCAAAAACAGCATGAGGAACGCGCTGACCGTTGACTTCCACACCAGTGGTATCACGAAGACGAGCCCGCCGAGGACCGCAAACGTGGCCAGGTAGACGGCCACCCAGCTCGGGCGCACGAGCGTGTTGGGGTTGATCGCAGCGCTCGCCAGCATCACGGCGGCGAATCCGCCCAGAGCACACACGAACCACGGCGAGTAGGCACTGTAGATCGTGGTGGAGACGATGACGAGCGCTACGATAATCGTGCGCGGGTCGGGAAGTTTAGACAAGACCGGCCCGTTCAAAGTGCTTACGCGCCACCCTGGTTCCCAACAGACCAGCAAGCCAGCCCACGATGAGCATCACAACGAAGAAGCCCAACAGAATCGGAATCGTGACAACCTGCGCCATCTTCGCGGCATACTCGGCGCCCATTTGTTCGGCGATCTGCGACATATATGCGTCTTGGTCCATAAATAGCGGCATCCACGGGGAAACATAGATCGGCAGAATAAACAGTGCGTATGCCAGCGGAACGCGAACCTTCACGCTCTTCGGCCCCTTGGTAATGACTAGGTCGGCGAGCAGGCCGAATACAGCGGCCACCGCGATTCCCCCTACCCAGTGGCCGGTCACGAAGAAGAGGATTTCGATGATAATCAGCATGATTGTCAATGCCCCCATCTTCGGAGTGCGTGCTGTGAACAGCGCAAAGACGATGCCGTTAACGAGAATAGAAAGCAAGAAGCCGGCATACATGGCGGCGGGGATGAACCCGAGCATTCCGAATGCAAACACGATGACGAACATCAAGGCGGTGAAGACGCCAATGTTGATGAAGTCGCGCGTGTTGAGGCGCGAGGATGTAGGCGTAGACATAGTTTTTCCTTTCATGTGCTTATACGTGCTGTGTTTAGACGAGTTGCCATCCAGCTGCGTTGATGCGTTCTTGCCAGAAATCGCGGTATTGACCCGGCTGGTTGACCAGCTCGTCGTGGCACCCGCGCTTGGCGATACGCCCATCGTGGGAGAGCACAATGATTTGGTCAGCTTGGCGAATGGTTTCAAGTTTGTGGGCGATGACAATTAGTGTGGAGTGCTTACGCAGCTCGTTCATCGCCGCAACAATGTTGGCTTCGTTTTCCGCGTCCAACGCGCTGGTGGCCTCATCGAACAGCACGATCGGGGCTTTCTTCACCAAGGCGCGAGCGATGGACACTCGTTGGCGTTCCCCACCTGACAGTGCACGCCCGCCAGCACCCGCCAATGAATTCCAGCCGTCTGGGAGGCGGTTGACAATTTCCGTCACGCCCGACAGCTCAGCGGCCCACCTGATTTCTTCATCAGTAGCTTCGGGATTGCCAAGGCGAATGTTGGCTTCGAGAGTGTCGTTGAATAAGTAGACGTCTTGGAAGACCAGAGATATCTGGCGCATCAAATCTTCGGTGGTCTGCTCGCGCACGTCCACTCCGCCAACGCGCACGCTGCCGGACTGCACATCCCAGAAACGTGCAACCATCCGGGCGATCGTCGTCTTCCCGCACCCAGATGGACCAACCAGGGCACACATGCCGCCTTGCGGGACATGGAAGGACATATCGTGCAGCACCGGGGTGTCCGGATCGTAGCTGAAGGTGACGTCCTCGAAACGAACATCACCAGGTGCCCTCACTGGTGTAGAGGCATCGGGTTCGGACAGTTCGGGGGCATCCATGACCTTGTCGACGTGGTTCATCTGCTGGCGGCGTTCTTCCAGCCCGGTCATGCAGCCACCGATGTCTTGGAGCATGGTGGTGAACCGCAGGCACATGCCGATTGTGACCACGGCGTTCAGCGCATTCATTTGCCCGCCGAGGGCGAGTTGGGCGGTCAGCCAGATCATTATCACGACAAGGGCTTGGACGAACATTCCATTAATCAGGTTCGCTAATGTTTCGATCCACAATGCTTTGCGGCTTTTGCGGTCAGCCTGTTTGAATGCCCGATCAAGGGCCGGGTAGTCGTCGGCGACATGGCAGGAGCGCAGCGCGCCTTGGCAGGTGGCGAATTCGACCATGCGAGCCGCCAATTCTGACTCAGCTGGTTCGGAAACCTGCTTACCTTTATCAAGAAGCACGCGGGAGATATGGAGGAAGGCGAGCATGATCGGGAACGCGATCGTCAAGGTCAGTCCCAGCCGCCAATCCCAGAACCAGGTTCCCACAGTGATCACCAGCACGGCTGAGAGTTTTTGGACGAGGGAGAAAATGAAGTGCGCCGCCGACTCGCCCAAGTTCATCATTTCCTGGGTGACCATGCGCGACAGTCGGCCAGAGCTACCCGAATCGAACACTCCCAACGGTAGGCGGGCTACTTTGTTACCTATTGCGTGGTGGACGTCGTGAATGAACCCGAGCGCGCCAATATAGCCGGTGCGCATGCCATAAAACTCGGTGCCTACACCCGCTACCGAGATCACCGCCAAGGCGATGAGCCAGCCCCAAAACGATAACCCCCACACCGGCATTCCGGTCGCTAGGGCACTTGCTGCGGGAAGCAGAATCAGCAGGGCAAAGCCGTGACACAGTCCTGAGACCGCACCCCACGCTTGACCGACCGAGAGGTCACGCCACGAGGCGGGTTCCATCAAACGCTTAAAGCGTGGCAGCAATAGTTGATTCATCGTGTCATCTCCTCACATGCACCTTGGGCAAGAAGTGCCTGATAGTGCGCATTACCCAACAGCTCGTCGTGTTTACCGACCACAGCAATGCGCCCGCGTTCCATGACGACAATCTGATCCGCGCCCCTGATCGACGCCAACCGGTGGGCGATCACAATCACGGTTCTGCCTTTGGCAAGAGTCGAGAGAGCTTGTTGAATTTTCGATTCCGATTCCGGGTCCGCCATCGCCGTCGCCTCGTCCAGCACCAACACTGGGGCATCAACCATGAGCGCCCGGGCGATCGCGATACGGGCTGCCTGCCCGCCCGAAACGTGGGTGTCCTCCCCCAACACGGTGTCGTAACCATCTGGCAGGCTCATGATGAACTCGTCGATCTGCGCGGCTCTCGCCGCCTGTCGCACCTGATCCAAGGTTGCGTCTGGCGCGCCCAGGGCAATGTTGTTGTGGATGGTGTCGCGAATAAGCTGTGCATCTTGCAAGACGAACGCGACCGTCGAATACAACAAATCCTGGGAAATGCTCTTTAGATCAACCCCGCCGATAGTGATCGTGCCAGCGTCCGGGTCATCGAAGCGGGCAATTAAACTCGCCAACGTCGACTTCCCCGCACCCGACGGGCCAACCAGCGCGGTCACCGTGCCTGCCGGAATGCTCAGGCTCACCTCGTCTAATGCCTGGGTGTCGTCATAGGCATACGACACACCCCGAATCTCGATATCATGACCGTGTGGTGTCTGTGGCGCATCGGGCTGACTCAACGCTGGTAGCTCCATGACGTTCACCAGCCTCACTGCGGCAGACCCTGCGAGCTGGTACGACCAGGCGATGGTTGCGACTGCCATCAACGCTCCCGGCAGCACCAAGGCGATCAACGTCGTCGTTATCACCTCGTAGATGCTCACCCAACCGGCGTTCATCATCAACGCGCCACCGCCAAGGTTCACGATCAACAACACCGGGATCGACACCCACGAAAATGAGGCGACCGACATCGACACCAGCGGCATACACCACGCCCGGTAGAACTTAGAAAACTCGTTAGCCGCATCTAAATAGGCTTTATGTGCTTGGCCGACCTTGCCGAATGCTTTCACCACTGAGATACCGGCAACGAACTCGGCCATCGTTGCCGAAACCTGAGCGAGCTTGGTGTCCATTTGTGCGGTCTTCTCATTCATCCCACGCATCGACATGCCATACATGCCCACATAAATCGGAATCGTCGCAATCGACAGCAGAGCGAGCCGCCAATCCACCACAAACGCATACACCAACAAGGCGAGCGGGGATACGATCGCGTTCAGTTTCTCAATCGGCCCGTGCGCGATCACTGTATGCACCGTGGCCGTATCATCCTGAATGGTCTTGCGGATCTTCCCCTCACCCTCGCGGGTAAACCACGACAGCGGAGCAGTCGACATTCGGGCGGCAATTTGCCGACGCATCTGATTACGCAACGACAGGTCAATAAAATGCGTCACGCCCAATGCAACAAAATATAAGGTCAACCGGGCCATGTATGCGCTGACGAGGAGCATGACGATCCAGTTCACCCGCGCCGGGTCCACCTGGTCTTGCATAAGTTCTCTGCCAAGCTCCACCAGAGCCACATACGGGGCAATAGCCAACACGCCTGAGAGAAAAGCCAAAACCTGCGCGATAAACAGTTTGCCTTTCACCGGCTGCGATAGCTGACGGATCGCGTTCTGGCCAGCGACAGATTTTTCCTTCGCGGACCCATACTCACCGTCAACAACCTGATCCGTTACACTATCGTTCACGTAAACACCATCCTTATTAGGCAAGTCTAACCTTACTCGCTTTCTGGGAGGTGTACCTAACCGTGCACATCAACCGATACGAGCATTACCCTTTCAAGGCCATGCTTACCTGTTCACCGGTGCGGAATACCAACCGGATCGTATCCTCGTCTACGATGGCGTGGTCAATGAGTGCGCTCCACTCTACATCTGTAAGAACGAAGGCTCTTGGGCTGGAAGTTTGCTGCGCCCGCGAAATGGGTTCGCACCGATCAAGCACTTCAGGACTGTCCAACACGAACTTGAAGCAAGTCCATCTACTGCTCAAGAGTACGAAACACTCACAGAGTTAATTCTCGAAACGCTCAATCAAGCCGGTATTGAAACACTCCGTGCCCTCCAACCACTAGCTGAAAGCGATGACACCCCCTAACCAGATACCCGCTAACGCAAGCCCACCCGCAGATCCCCTTGGCTTCAAACGGACGCCACCCCCAGTGGGCGTTACAGCGATGACTGCCGGATCGCCGAACCTCCAGCAAAGTAGCGAGCAGTCTCAAAAACAGCTAAATCCCAGCTCAACAGGGGTTTAGTGGCTCATGCGGCTTTTATCATTTTCGACGTCTAAGCCTCCACTAACACCCCTTTTGCAGGGGTGTTTACGTTTGCCGTTTTTGAGGTGGGCGGAGACGCGAGTGACAAAAGACGCAACCCGGAAAAATTTGGTCGCCATAACCGCAGGCCGTAAAAGGGCTAGACGTCAAGAGGTGCGTCTTTTGTCACTGAAGCGAAAGGGAAGAAGCCAAGAACAGAGACACTACCCGCAGCGGACGATGGGCTGCGGGTCGTAGACCGTGGTGGTGGTTTCGCGACTGAGCTCGTTGCCGGCGAGGTCGGTGATCACGCGGGTGTCGGAGGTGGTGAAGCCGGGGGCGCCGCCGGATGGGGCGCAGTCGGGGCCGGTGACGGTGCGGGGTTGCGGCTGGGTATAGGCCCAGCGCCCGCCGTTGATGGACTGCACGTTGACGGTCTTGACACCGAGGAGGCTGACGGTGATGTTGCCGCCACCGTAGTTGGTGACGATTTTGACGGGGTGGTTGCTGTCGTTGCGGAAGGCGAGGTCAATGGCGCCTTCGTAGACGGTGGCTTCGCGCCCGGCTGGGTAGCGGGAGATGTAGTAGGAGTGTGGGGTGGAGGCGACGTCGGTCATGCCGGCGAAGTAGGCGGCGTTGTAGAGGGTGGTGGCGAATTGGGAGATGCCTCCGCCGACGGCGGTGCCGCCGCGGCCGTTGATGATGATGCCGGATTCCACGTAGCCCTGGGCGGTGCCGCGGGGGCCGGTGTAGCCGTTGAGGGAGAACGTTTCGCCGGGGTTGACGATGGCACCGTTGACGGTGTTGGCCACGATGCGGATGTTCTCGCCGGAGGCGCCGGAAAAGCCGCCGGTGGTGAAGGTGCCGACGGTGTCGTTGAAGGTTGCTTGTTCGGCGTCGGCGGTGGTGAAGGTGGCGGGGACGTCTTTGTAGGTGGCGTCCCAGGTGCGGTCGGCGTCGTGGAGGAGGCGGTCGTCGAAACCTTTGAAGGTGGCGTCCCAGTCAACGTTGATGCCGTCGACGGAGGGCTCGATGCCGCCGCTGGTCAAGACGCGTGCGTTTTTGGCCTCTACCTCGGACTCTTGCAGCTGCTCGCCGAGGATCGCGCCGGCTGCCTTGTGATCCACGATGGGTTTCAGGGATTCATCGAAGTGGAGGATCTCGCCGATGCGTTCCTTGGGGATCACGGCCTTAACGTCCTCGCGGCCGTTGACGGTGAGCGGCCCGGAGAGGGCGCGGTGGACTGGGCCGTCCATCGCTTCTTTCAGGGCAGATGCGCCGATGCGCGGCGCTATTGGTTGCGGCTCAACGGTGACGCCGTCGGGGTTGAGCCAGTGGGCGGTCAGCTGTGTGCGCAGCGCGTCGGCGGGCACGTCCTGGCCGTCCTCGGGGGTACGCTCGCGGGCGGTGCCGCCTTCGAGGGTGATGGCGGCGTCGATGGGGTCGCGGTGTAGTTCTTTCTGCAGGCGGGTGATTTCGGGGGCGAGTTTCGCGTCGTCGACGCTGGGGACGACGGCCACTTCGTGCTCGCGGATCAGGCCGCTGAGGCGCTCAATCGGGCTTGCGGACTGCAGCCCCGCCGCCTCAATGGTCGCCGCGTAGTCGATGCCGAGTCCGGCGCGCTGCGGCACCACTTCGGCGCGCTCAGGTCCGGAGGTGACGGTGATGGGGCGCGAGGGGGCGTCGCCAAGTTGGGCTTTGAGCTCGGCTTCTGCCTCCTGCGGGGTGAGTCCGCCGATGGCGACGCCGCCGACGGTGGTGCCGCGCGGCACGTGGCCGCGGTTGAGCGCCAGGTCGGCGAGGTAGATGGCCAGCAGCACCGCGAGCACGCCCACGGAGAAGCCGATGAAGATCTTTGTTGCCCTATTCACCCGCCCCAGGGTAATAGAGTTTGGGCTATAACCCAACGTCAATGAGTTGTTGTTGCACGCGGGTCGCGGCTTCGTCGATGCGGGATTCGGGGATTTCTCCCTTTTCGACGCCCGCTACGACACCATCGATGATCCGCGCGATGTCGTGGCCGGAGGACCAGAGGGCTTGGTCGGCACCTGCGCTGATGGCGAGGCGGACTGCGTCGGGTGTGGGGGCGTATTCGAGGATGCCGCGCATGCCGGAAAGGTCGTCGGTAACGGCGACGCCTTCGAAGGGGACACCGCCGGGGTAGTCGCCTTCGCGCAGGATGCGGTAGGCCTCCGGGTTGAGGCTGCTGGGCACGCCCTCGGCGCCGAGGCCGGGCACGATCATGTGGCCGACCATGACGCTGGCGCGCGGGAAGCGCTGCAGCAGCTCGCCGTACGGGACTAGGTCGAAGGTGTGCAGGTCCCCGATCGGTGGCGTGGTGGCGAGCTTCTTGTGGGTATCCCCAGAGGCACGGCCGTGTCCTGGGAAGTGTTTGAAGGTGGGGGTGACGCCGGCGTCGAGAAGGCCTTGGGAGAAGAGTCCGGCGATGCGGGCGACCTCGGCGGGGTCGCGGTGGAAGGCGCGGTCCCCGATGATGGCCAGGTCGGCGGCATCGATGTCGACGACCGGGGCGTAGTCCACGTTGATGCCGTGGGCGCGAAGCGAACGGCCGATGTCGTAGCCGGTGCCCTGGATCACCGCGGGCGTCCCGGCGGCGAGGCGGCCCGGCGCAGGAAAGTCCCCGAGGACGTCGGTGTGGCGCTGGACGCGGCCACCCTCGAAGTCGATGGCGACGGTGAACCCGCGCGGGTACTGCTCGCGCAGCGCATTGATGTCGTGGCCGGGGTCGTCGAGAAGCTTGGGGTCGGCCCAGCTGGGGATGATAAGCCCGCCGACGCCCTGATCGAGGGCCGCGCGGGCCTGGTCGTAGTTCTTCACTCCGACGACCATCAGGGATGCGACGCGCGCCCGCAGGTCCTCCGGGACGCGCTGCTGAGCGGGCGTTTTGGGGACGATCTCGGTGATCGGCACCGTGTCGGTGGGCAGGAGTGGGATGTGTTCGTGGAGCGGAGCGGGCGTCGTCACGGGTTGTGGGGCTGGCTCGGGCGCGCACCCGGCGAGCACGACGACGAGCCCCGCCGTCGCCGCGGCGGACCCCCATACACGTCTGGTACGCTTTTGCACATGTCAAACCGTACTACCTTGCCTTCCGTTGTGGCTAGCGCCGTCGTCGGTGTTGTGCTCGGCGTGGTGGGCGTGATTGGGGTAGCGGCGTTCTCCGGGCAGAATTCCGTGCCGGTGTCCAACGCCGTCCCGGCAGACGAGGCCGTGCTTGGCGGCCCGGAATATGGCGCGCGCTAGACTCCGCAGCTGTATTCCCCACCTGGTCGCGTGGGTCATCATCGCGCTGATTGTGTGGGCGCAGGCGCCCGGGCAGATCGCCGCAGACACCAAGTTCGACCTCACCACCAACCCGGCCGGGTTCCTCGCGCAGGCCATGCACGCCTACACGGACCGCTTCACGCTCGGGCAGCTGCAGAACCAGGCGTACGGCTACCTCTTCCCCCAAGGCGCGTTCTTCCTGCTGCCGCTGCCCGCGTGGGTGCTGCAGCGCTGCTGGTGGACACTGCTGGTCGGGCTGGCGTTCTCCGGGACGTACGCGCTAGCCAGGCGGATGGGCATGCGCGGGGTGGCGGGCCCGGCGGTGGCCGGGGCGCTCTACGCGTTCAGCCCGCGCATCCTCACCACGCTGACCGCCATTTCTTCGGAGGCCTGGCCGGTGGCGTTGGTACCGTGGACGCTGCTGCCACTGTTGGGCGCTGAGCGCCGCCCGCGGCTCGCCGCTGCGCTGCTGCCGGTGGCGTGCATGGGCGCGGTCAACGCGACGGCCACCATCGCCGCCTGCCTACCCGCCCTACTCGTGCTGTGCGCGCAGCGCCACTGGCGCGCCGCCGCGCTGTGGCCGGTGGGCGCGGTGCTGGTCAACGCGTGGTGGCTCGGCCCGCTCGTGGTGCTTGGACGCTACTCCCCACCGTTCACCGACTTTATTGAGTCCGCCTCAGTGACCACCGCGTGGCTCAACCCGATCGAGGTTCTGCGCGGCACCACCAGCTGGGCCCCGTTCGTCGACGCCGAGCGCGCCGCCGGGCACCTCCTGGTCACCGAGCCCGTATTCGTGCTGCTCACGGCGGGTGTGGCGGCGCTCGGCATCACGGGGCTCGCCCGCCGCGACATGCCCGCCCGCGGACCGCTCATCACCGTCTTCGCCGTGGGCGTCGGCATGCTGTGTTTCGCGCACGCCCACCCCTTACTTTTCGACGCCCCCCTCGCCGCCTTCCGCAACCTGCACAAGTTCGACCCACTGGTCCGCCTCCCGCTGGTGCTGGGGGCCGGGTGGGTGGTGTCCCGTGCACGCACCCCGCAGCTGGTCGGCGCCGTCACGCTGGTGGCGGTGGCGGTATCCCCGGCGTGGTCGCTACGTCTGCTGCCGCAGGGCACGTGGCAGGAACCGTCCGCGGATTGGGTCGCGGCCGCCCGCTGGCTCGACGAACACGCCACCGGCACCCGCACGCTCGTCGTCCCCGCCGCACCATTCGCCCGGCAGACCTGGGGCTGGACGCGCGACGAACCGATCCAGGCGCTCAGCCAGGCCCGCTTTGCGGTGCGCGACGCCATCCCCCTCGTCGACCCGGAGGCGATCCGCGGCCTCGACGGCCATGTGCGCGCCGTGGACTCGGAGGCGCTGCGCGCCATCGGGGTGGGCGTCGTCGTGGTCCGGCACGATTTGGAGGAGGCGGTGGCGTCGACAAGCGTGCCCGATCTTGGCGAGCCGACCGTGCGTTTCGGGGACGTCGATATCTATGCGCTGGAGCCCACGCGCGACATGATGCTGACCAGCGCCACCCCCGTGCGCGTCGACGCTGGTGGCGAGGCCCTGCCCCTGCTGTGGCGCGAGTTCGGCTACTTCCCCGCGACCCTGACCAGCGTTGATGCGGACATCGTGACGGATACGCCGGCGCTGGCGGTGCGCAATTACGGCTCCGTGCAACGCGCGCAATCCGCGCACCTCGCTTCCGCTGCTGAGGGCAAGGACGTACGCAACCTCGTGCCGGACTACCCCTCCGTGGGCACGCCGGTGGGCGTCGCGATGGAAGGTACTGCCTCCGCATCCTCCTCCGCCGCCGACGCCACCGCCTTCGGCGGCGCCCGCGCCTCCCGATCGCTGACCGCCGCCTTCGACGGCCTCGACGACACCGCCTGGTGGCCCGCCGCCCAAGACCCCCACCCGTGGCTGCGCTTCACCCCCAACACCGACACCGCCACCATCACCGCCACTGCCAACACGAAAGTGCAGGTCACCGACGTATCCGGCGAGCGCACGCTCAGCCTTGTCGCCGACCAACCCCGCACCATCAGCGTGCGCGGCGAAACCACGCTCACCCTCACCGAACCCGTCGGCATCACCGAAATCGACGCTGGCATCCACCGCATCGTCGACGTCCCCGGCACCGCCGACACCTACTTCTTCCAACGCCTCATGCCCGAAACCACCACACTGCAGCGCGCCTTCACCACCGCCGAAGACGCCGAATGGGAACTCTCCTCCCCCGCCCTTATCGACGGCTCCTCCGCCACCAACACCGTCTTCCTTCCCGCCGGGCGCCACGAATTGGTCACGGACGCCGAAACGATCACGCTGCGGCGCGGGCCTGCGCCTGCTGTTTCTTGGGAGCCGGTTATTGGTGGCGCAGTTGTGCCCGCCGACCAGGACCGCCTGCTCATCACCACCCGCGCGTTCAACCCAGGGCTCCAAGCCAGCCTCGACGGCGAACCCCTCACCGCCCAACGCATCGACGCCGGCCAGCTCGCCTTCCGCATCCCCGCAGGCCACGGTGGCACCCTCACGTTCTCCTTCGCAGGCGAGCGCCCCTACCGCCTCAGCCTGTTCGGCGGGGCGGCGCTCAGCCTGGTCACCGTGCTGGTGTTGCTGTGGTTCGCGTGGCGCCGCCGTGGCGTCGGCGCTCCGGCCCGCCCCGTCCCCGGCAGGATGGTGGCGGCGTTGCCGCTGGCAGCCGCTCTGTGCATCAACCCGGTACTCGGGATCGTCAGCGCTATCGGGGTCTGGACGGTGCGCCGCTATACCCTGCTGGCCAGCCGATACACCTCCGCCGGCGCCATCACCGCCATGGGATTGTGGCTGGCCCGCGCGCCCTGGCCTTCCGCCGGGTACGCCGGCGACGCCACCCTCATGCTCGTGGCCGGGTGCGTCGCGGTGGCCTGCCTCGCCTGGCCGGACTAGGTGGCCGGACTGAGTGTTGGCCCCGCCGCCTGCTGAAAAAGTTCCCGCGCCCGGGAAACATTTTGGGTTTTCGGCCGGTTCCGGTCGACTAACACTTGTGTTTCCCTAGGTTGCGTCGTCTGTCTACGAAGAAAGTTCCCACGACCGCTGCTTCTTCGCACCAGATTCCGGGTTTTCGGCGAGCGGATTTACAAACCCCCAGGTCGCGCGAACCTCATGCAGGAATTTGGTGCGCACCCGGCCTGCCTCTCAGCCGAAAACTCGCTAAAAGCGTGGGATTAAAGGAGTGCGATGTGCGGCAGCAATCACTAGAATGATCGCAGCCAGTGCTCACAGCAGAGCTGACAAGAATTGCAGGAATCAAAGACCAGTGCTTTGAGTAGATAGCACGATCGAGATATTGCGAAAGGTGTCGTTATGTCTGAGAAACTGACGATCATTGGATCATATTTGGCTCTATTCGCGGCGGTACTGGGGCTTCTTTCCGGCCAGTTTCTGCTTGCGACGGTAGTCGCGGCGATTGGCGTGTGGGGGTTGCGGTCGCATAATCGGCGCTCAGCACTCGATGATGTTATTGCTTCTGATCTGCCAATCCCTTCGGCAGCAGAGTTAAAGAGCTATCGGGAGAAGAATCCAGATCTCTCTTTTTCTGAAGCAATCGTTGCTTGGCAGAAGGGTGAATCAGCCTGAATTCTTCGGGTTGCAGGCGATAGCTTTACCGCGTCTTCAGTCCATCACGCCCCAACGATGCTGAAAGCGTGGGATTACAAGCGTGCGATGGGCCCACCGCGGACTAGGCAGGCTAGATGACGATAGCGGAGTACGCGGGGTGAATCTGAGATTTATTGGGCTCCACCCCGTAAATTGGCCCGTTCCCATTAGGGCACGGGCCAAAGAAACGTCGGAAAACTCTCACACAACAGGCGGGTGATCTACCAGTTCTGGAGCAAGCGAGCCCCAAGTGGCGACTGCAACGTCACCTTCATGGAGGCCGTGGAACCGATCAGGATGCACTTATCAGGCGATCCTGGAATATTCCCTTCGTACACTCTAACTTTTACTGATGTCGCGGTCTCCGATGTCTCCGCGCGGTATCCGTAGCAAGTTTCGGTTCCGGCGGGGAAGAACACTCGAATTTCTGTCGGACTAATTACTTGATAGCCTGCCCATTTGACTTGACGCTCATTTTTGAGATCGTTGCGCGCCTCTCGGTCGAAAGGTTTTTGTCGAGTTTTGTGGACGATCCCCATTGCACTGCTGAGTTCGTCGCCGACAGGTGTGGCTGAGACTATTCCTATGGTACTTCCCACTATCGCAAACACAGTTAAAATAACGCCGACCAAATGTACATTTTGCGCATTCAAACCTGCGTTTATGCCGAATTTAGATAGTATGCCAGACATTCTCACTCCTTACTTCACTGGCCGACTTGCCGTTGAATCAAACATGTCCCAAATCTTGGAGGTTATGATCGGCGAACCGAGATACGACGCACCGTTTTCCGGACCAAACGAACTCACGGAGCGGATATGCCCCAGAGTTCCGTTGAAGTCTTCTAGCCATGCACCGCCGGATGCACCACCGCCAAAGTTGCACCCATATGACATGTAGAAATTGAAGGACGACCAATTTTCGTTTTTCACCGGTACCGTACACCGAAACATAGCGGAACCCAGGAAACGTTTGCGGGGATATCCAATTATGTCAGCTTTGAACGAACCTGCATTTCCGGAGCGCAGTCCATGGCCTCCAACCGCATCGACGAGACGTTTCCCTCTTTCTGAGTTGACAGTGACAAACCCGAAGTCAGAAGCAAACCCACGAGGTGTAGCTCCATAGTTGGCCCAGTCAGTAGTTGTGGTCATAAAATTGGCCTTAAATCTCCCATGGGGTGCAACACCGATCGTATATTCTGGAACGAATACCCAGTTCTTATGAAACTCACCTCCGCTCCCGCTATGAACGCAGTGACCGGCAGTAATTACGGTACTTTTGTTGTCTGAGTTTACGGCAGATGCGGAGCAGACGTGATCTTCATATTGGCCATTGACTTTCTTTGAGAAAAATACTTTTCCATTAGCAGCACCGGAATTGCCGATTCGAGAGTGCGCCTCACTGGCCGTTTGAGATGAGGAGAACGGTTCAATAGGTTCTGATGCTTCTTGTTCACGTTCTGGCACTTCAGGGGAAACGACAACCTCTTTGCTGTTTGACGTTGCTCGGTCCGCCGCAAATGGCAAGTCGAGGGTTGCATCAACAGGAGTGGCTCTCGACATGCGATCCAGTGTCCAATACTCATCCAGTGTCATCTCCGAGGAAACTGATCTAGTCGACTGATCATTCGGGTTAATTACTCCGGCCGTGGTTTCAGCTTCTTCTCCGATGAATGATTCCTGAGCATGGACTGCCACTGGCGCCACAGCCATGGCCAGACAAGCCGATGATGCCAGGACTGTAGCCCGGTTGAAGATCTTTCTGATATGGGAGTTGAGATACATGACAGCTCCTTGAGGTAGGGATGAAAGCTGCGTTCGTATGAGATAAACGCATTGGTATGGAAATTATCACGCATGTTACTCTTTTTCAATACTGTGATATGCAACATAGATTGTCTCTGGGGCTGGCATCGAAGTTACATATGCACCCCACCTACGCTGACTCTTGTTGAATGCCTACCCAGAACAGTTCCACACCAAAACGGATCAACCCCCTACCACCCCCTAAGCAGGGCAGATGACAGGCGCACCGGAGACCGGGTCGTAGAGGACGCGGGCTTCGATGCCGTAGACCTCTTGGAGGAGTTCGGGGGTGAGCACGTCGAGGGGTTCGCCGTGCGTGACCACGCGTCCGGCTTTCATGACCAGGAGTTCGTCGCAGTAGCGGGCGGCGAGGTTGAGGTCGTGAATTGCGACGACGGCTTGGCGTTCGGTGTCGGCGACGATGTTGCGGATGATGGTGAGCAGGCTTACTTGGTGGTGGAGGTCGAGGGCGGAGGTGGGCTCGTCGAGAAGGAGGAGTTGGGGTTCGCGTACCAGCATCTGGGCGACGCCGACGAGTTGGCGCTGGCCGCCTGACATGTGGCAGACCATCCGGTCGGAGATATGGAGGATGCCGAGGCGGTCCATCATCGCGGCGGTGGCTTCGAGTGGGTTAGTGACGGCGCCTCCGGCTTTTGCGGCGACGACGATGGATTCGAACGCGGTCAGCGATGCGCTGGTCAGCAGGTCTTGGGGGACGTAGCCGACGTCGTGGGGCCCGCAGGTGGTGGTGACGGTCCCGGACGTGGGAGTTTTGAGGCCGGCGATGGTTTTGACCAGCGTGGACTTGCCGGCGGCGTTGGGCCCGAGCAGGCCGGTGACGGCGCCAGGGGTGCTCAGGCGGAAGGTCATGTCGTGGAGGATAGGGGTGCGTCCGTAAGCAACGTTGAGGTCTGTGGCGACGATCATGGGTTAGTGGCCTGCTTTGCGGTAGCGGGAGAAGATCAGGAAGACGAAGAATGGGACGCCGACGATGGCGGTGATGATGCCGATCGGGATCACCAGGCCTGGTTTGACGGTGATGGAGACGGCGTGCGCTGCGGTGAGCAGCAGGGCGCCGGCCGCGGCGGAGGCGGGCAGGTAAAACTTCTGGTCTTCGCCGACCAACATGCGGGCGATGTGGGGGCCGACCAGTCCGATGAAGCCGATGACGCCGGCGAAGGCAACCGAAGCTGCTGCCAGCAGGGACGCCACGATCAGGGTGATGACGCGCAGGCGGGAGACGTTGATGCCGAGGGAGGCGGCGCGGGCGTCGCCAAGTCGGAGGGCGGTGAGCCGCCAGGCGTTGAGGACCACGAACGGGACTGCAGCGACGAGGAGGGCGCCGATGATGCCGTCGGAAAGCCAGTTGGCGCGCTGCATGGAGCCGAGCGTCCAGAAGACGATCTGTTGCAGCGCCTCAAGCGTTGCGCCGTACTGCATAAGCGACAGCAGCGCCTGGAAGAAGAAGGACAGGGCGATGCCCAGCAGGATCATGGTTTCGGCGGCGGCGCCGCGCCACACGGCAGCGGCGGCGACGACGGCCACCGCCACCAGCGCGGCCAGCGCGGCGGCGAGTGCCAGGTTGAACTGGGGGTGCGCGATCAGGTTAATGCCCAGCACGATCGACATCGCGGCGCCGAACGCGGCCGCCGCCGAGATGCCCAGCGTGAATGGCTCCGCGAGCGGGTTGTCCAGGATGGTTTGCATCATCCCGCCCGCAAGTCCCAGGGACGCGCCGATGAGCAGCGCCATCACCGAGGCCGGCAGGCGCAGGTCCCACAGCACCACGGAGGCTTGCTCGGGTGCGGTGTTGGGGTGGAGGAGGGCGTCGAGAAGCTGGGAGGCGCTGAGGTTGATCGGGCCGACCACCGTGGCAACGACGAAGCTGATGAACGCGACGAGCAGCAGCGCGCTGATCGCGATGAGTTTGCGTCGTCCTCGCTGGTGGTAGGCGCGGATCGCCTGATCTTGCTGGTTCATGGTTCCCCTACTGCTGTGCCTGGGCGAAGAACGCGCCGGAGTAGTCGAATGGCAGCCAGTCGGCGTGGAACTGTTCGAAGTCCTTCGCCGGGTCCATGTCAGCGAAGGCTTCTGGGTGCAGCCACTTCGCGAACGCCTCAAGCGCGAACACGTTGTACGGGTTGTCGTAGAACTGGTGGTAGACGGCGAAGTACTTGCCCTGCTTCGGTGCCTGCAGCAGGTCCAGGCCCGGGGTGCCCAGCGGGTTGTTCAGGGTTTCGGCGGCGCGCTGTGGGCTGGACTGGTAGCCGAGCTCGACGTGGCTGAAGGTGTCCGGCTGGTCGGGCTTGCGTGCCCACTCGCCGCCGGTGACGATGAGGTTTTCGGGCTGCAGCTCGATCATCTTCTCAGCACTGAACTGCTTGGAGTCGGCGGTGATGAGCTGTTCGCCCAGGTTGTTGCCGCCCGCGGCGGTGAGCAGCTGGCCGAGGTTCGCCTTGCCCGGGGTGCTGCAGCAGTCAACGAAGCCCGCTGCGGACCAGATCAGGCCGTCTTTCTTTCCGTCCTTTGCGACGGCCTCTTCGACCCGACCCTTAATCTCTTCGACCTTCGATTCGTAGAACTCGCCGTACTCCTTAGCGCGTTCCGACTTGCCCAGCAGGTCGCCGAGCAGCTGCACGGAGCTGACGGTGTGCTCGAGTGGGGACTGGCGGAAGTCGGTGAAGACGTACTTCATGCCGGTCTGGTCCATCTTTTCCAACAGGCCGGATTCCTCGGCGACTTTCTTCTGGTCGAGCGTCATCACCACGACGTCCGGGTCTTGCGCCATGAGGGTTTCAAGGGAGACGTCGCCCTTGCCGATGTTGCCGATCTCCTGCGCCTTCATGGCGCCCTCGCTGATCTCGAAGACCTTGTCCTTGAACGCCGGGGCGGCCTTGGTCAGGTCGTTGCCGTAGGCCACGACGTGCTCGAAGGGGTCCCCACCGAGCAGCGCGGTGGCGAAGACGCCACGGCCCTCACCGAGCACGATGCGCTCCGGGGCGTGGTCGAAGGTGACTTCGCGGCCGGTGACGTCGGTGACGGTCAGTGCCTTGTCCGCCTGGGTCGGCTCGGCCGATGGGGTGGTGTCGGTGCTGTTGCCCGAGCACGCGGCGAGTGAGGCGGCCGCGCACAGGGCGACGGCGCCGGTCATTGCTTTACGCAGGATGTTCACAGTGGTTTCCTTGCCGTAGTAACATTCATTCCAATAGAGCGAATCAACAATATATCAGGCAAGGCTTGCCTAACAAGCTTGGCGCGTAGTTGGTGCACCACCCTCGCGCCCGGCACCTCCACCCACGTGTAAGACAAATAGCTCACCACCAGGCTCAACGCCACCGTCAGGGTGAGGATGGGGACGAAGTGGGCGTCGAAAAGCGATACCCCCAAGATTGGGAACACCGCGTAGAGCACCGCCATGTGCCACAAAAACAGCGAGTAGGACCAGCGGCCCAACAGCTGCGCCGGGCGGGTACACAGCGCGGTGCCGTGTAGGCGCGGCGCGAGCGCGAACGGCACAATCCAGAGTGCTGCAAACAAGGCGCCGAGCAGCACGCGGACATTGAACTCGGCGGCGCTCGGGTGCTCCAGCCCCGCAGGCCCCAGCACCCCGCCCGCCCACGCGACCGGCAGCGACAACACCGGAAACACCCAGCGCAGCGCCGGCACCAGCAGCCGCCACCTACACCCGGCGCGCTCCGCCTCCGCGCACAGCAGGCCCACCGCGAACCACGGTGCAAAGGAGATCGGCCAGATCTGCAGGTTCAGCTCCCCCGGCGTCTGCTCCGGGGCGGGGATCAGGTGCGGCCACACCAGGGCGGCCGCCAGCGCCACCGCCAGCACCACGGCGCGACCCCGGCGTCCGCACGCCAGGTACGCAGGCAGCACCAGGTAGAACGCCACCTCGACACAGAGCGACCAGTGCTGGGTGAGGCCGTCGATAAGCCCGCCAGGAACGTAGAGCTGCGTGAGCGTCAGGTTGGCCAGAAGCGGGCCGACGCGCACCCCCGCCAGCGGCGGCAACGCCACCACGATGATCGCCACCGATGCCACATACGCAGGCACAATGCGGGCGATGCGACGCCAGTAGTACTCGCGCGCCGGGCGGGGCTCGCCGCGCGCCAGCAGGAACGCCGACAGCGCGAAGAAGACGGCCACGAAGTAGTCGAAGCGCGCAAGCACGGGCGAATCGGTGGCCGTCTGGAACGCCACGTGCGTCACCACAATACCGAGCGCCGCGATACCACGCAGGCCCGCCAGTTCCGGGAGTACGTTAATGTTTCTGATGTGGACATTGTAAGCAAACGGCGCCTGGGCATCTGCGCCGCCATCATCGCGGTGTGCGTGGCGCTGAACTTCCTGTCCCCGCTCATCATCAACCACCAGCGAGTGCTCGCCCCCACGGAAAGCACCCTGCTTTTCGACGGCCCCTCCGCCCTCACCCGCACCCTCCTCATCACGGAGGGCCCCTCGGAGGAGAACCCGAAGAAGCAGGCGCTGACCATGTCCGCCACCGTCCGCAACGAGGGCGCCGTGATCGCCGAGGACTCCTTCGAGGTCAACCCGGCCTCCGCCTACCCCACCAGCGGGCGACAGGGCCTCGGCTACGTCCTGCCGTACAACCCGGAGCGCCGCTCCTACCCGTTCTACGACCCGCTTGCGGACCTCGTCGTCCCCCTGGACTACCTCGGCGCCGGCTGGGTCGCCGGCCTGGAGACCTACAGGTACACCGCCACCATCGACGTGCCCGAGTACCACGCCGAGCGCACCATCGACGTCGAGCGCCGCACCGGCCGCCTCCTCGACGAATCGTGGACCATCACGCGCGGCCCGCTGCAGGGCCTCTACACGCTCAGCGACGAGTCCAAGTCCGCCGCGGCCTCCGCCGCACTTCACGACGTCCACATCCTCAAATCCCTCCAGGTCATGGCGTTCGTAACCCGCCTGGTCAGCGCGCTCGCGCTCTTCTACGCCTTCGTCCTGCTGGTACGGCGCCGCCGTGATTAAGGGGCGTCTGCTCTCCTGGCTGCTGCTCGCCTACGCGGTGGCCCTGGTCCTGGGCGTGACCTGGCCTTTCCTCGCGCCGGGCGAGGCGCTCGCCTACCGGGACATGCTGGTCCTGCCGGACATGGCGCTGACCCGCGCCGCACTCGGCTTCGGGGACCTGCCGGCCCGCAACGTCCCCCAGGACGCGCTGCTCGCTGTCCTCCCCTTCCCGGTGCTGGCGGTGCGCGCGCTCGTGGTCGGCGCCGCCGCCGCTGCCGCGTGGGCGGGGTGGCGGATCGGTCGCGACGGCTGGGGCCGGTTCGCGGCGATCACGGTCGCGGTGTGGAACCCGTTCGTCGTCGAGCGCCTGCTGCAGGGGCAGTGGTCGGTGGCGGTGGCCGCCTGGCTGCTGCCACTGGTGGCCCTCGGCGCGCGCGGCAGCATCGCTGCCCAGTGGGTGTGTTCGCTGACCCCAACCGGCGCCATCGCGGCCGCCCTCCACTCCAGGCGCTGGCTGTTCAGTGCCCTGACCTGCGCGCCCTGGATTGTCGCCGGTGCAGTTGCCGCTTTTAGCGGCGGACAGGGCACATCCTCGGCGCAGGCCGCCGCCATGTTCGCCCCGCGTGCGGAGGGGAGCGTCGGCACCCTCGGTGCACTGCTCGGCCTGGGCGGGATCTGGAACGCCCACGCCGTACCCGCCTCCCGCGCCTCCGGCTTCGCCATCTTCGGCGTATTGCTTTTTGCCGTACTGTGCCTGGCGTGGCGCCACGTCCCGCGCCGCCTCCTCGTGCTGGCGGGCCTCGGGTTTGCACTGGCGCTCGCGTCGTGGGCAGGCTGGCTCACCCCCATCATCCAGCACGTTCCCGGCGGCGGCCTCCTTCGCGACGCCCACAAACTCCTCATCCTCGCCATCCCCGCCTACGTCACCGCCGCCGGCAACCTGCCGGGGCTTCGCGCCCAGCTCGCGGGCAGTTTCGCCCTCCTCCAGCTTCTCGACGCCCCCTTCGCCCTCTCCGCCCTCACCCCAGTTCCGGCCTCCTCCCTCCCGATCCCGCACGTCGACGACCAGGGCCGCGACGTCTTCTTCGTCGACCGCCCCACGCTCACCCGACGCGCCGACGGCGCCACCATCGTCGACCCCGCCCCCAAAATCATGAATGTCGTCGAGTCCGGCGCGCTACGCGTTGGCGACGTGGAAGTCGACCCGCCGTCCCCACGCTGGTCCGCCCTTAACGCGGATGTGGGGCTTGCCGCCTCGATGGGCGTCGGCGTGGTGGTGTACCCAGATGGCCGCTCGGTAAACACGGGGGCCGCGCCCGTCGGTCTGCCGCCGCTTGGCCTCGGACTGTTCGGTTTGTGGTGCGTCTCGCCCCTGATTGCGGTATTGACCAGGCGTATTAGATAGTTGGGCGCGCCCATTATTGGAGCATTTGCAGTATTCTTGCGCGTAGATTAAAGTGAACTCCAGGTAAACAAGAGTTTAACAAGGAGCGTAACCATGCAGATTCAGTTCAACACCATCCAGAAGCGCGTACTTCGCAACATCCGCCACGACCTCCTCGAGGCCTGGACCCCACAATTCAGCGAAGCCGAAATCAACAACACTTTCGACACCGTCCTCGCCGAGCACTGCAGCACCGCAACCGTCGAAGACTTCATCCCCGTCCTCGTCGAAGCCGAGATGCTCAACCGCCTGCGCACAGACAGCCTCCTCGCGGCCGCCTAAACTCCGGCTCACTGATACTCAACGCGCTCTGTCCCACCCCATCCCCTTCCCTCCTATCTGTGAGAAAGTTCCCACGCGCTGCGTCCGGGAACTTTTTCGCGTTTTCGGGGGTTTCGGAGCTCACCTCCGAACGCGTTTCCCCAGGTCACGTCGTTCGCTCGCTCGAGCCCGCTGAAATAGTTCCCAAGCTCGGGAACCATTTTGCGTTTTGCAGCTGCTCTAGTCGACCGACGTAGTGTTTCCCCAGGTCGCGACGACTGACCACAAAGAAAGTTCCCAGGATCCGTGATCGTGGGAATGATTTCAGAGTCCTCCGCCCGCCCGCCCATTACCGCTACCGTTAATTCTGGCTCACGCTGATGTCCCTACACAGTGATGCGAGCGTGACTCCCCCTGTCGGTGCGCGGTAGGCCCGTGCATGACGTGGGCTGCCCCGTGTGCCTTGTTTGGCGAGGGACAACCCTACGACGTTTGGGAGGTAGAAGATGGGTAAGCACTCATTGGATACGCCCGGTCACAAAGGAAAAGACCCCGCCACCAAGAGAACGGCAATTCTCAACCTGGTGAGCGGAATCCTTAATCTTGTGACCGCTATCGTGAAGTTCATTACGGTGATACTTCACATGGGTCGTTAGGCCCGAGAGCCTCCACTAGCTACAACTGGTTGGGGCCCTTTTATAGAGCAGCAACAGTCCGGCAACGAACCATGCTGTCACTTTTCAGGCTAACGAGTGCTCACCACTTTCGCAATACCTCTTCAACAAACCACACTACTGCTGACGTAATTTTCAATCCACCCTAATATCCCCAGGTCCGAGTCCGAGCGCCTTGGTTTGTTCCACTAATCAGTGGCGTTACCATCCGACGAGCTTTCGGAATGAAACTCAGACTGAATAAGGACGGCCATAATTGATGTTCACGTTACTTCTTTCCGTGAAGGGTGACAGTAAGAAGTCACTCTCCCACGGGCATGGGACCCTCCACAGGTACGTGTCATCACCCAAATAACCGTCTTCGTCTAATGCTTGTTCACGTTCCGGCCGAGGACGCTCGATTCCGAGTAAACTCTCAGGGACGAAAGCTTTACGCCCTACAGGATCCCACCATTGAATGTCGTGATTCCAGTAGTCTTCGTCCATAAAAGATCCGGTAAAATGGACGAGGATTTCACTTGGCACAGCTCCAGAGTGAGAGAGGTTGCCAATGGGAATGTCCTCGTACCATATTTCATGGTTTATCAGTTTCCCTTCTTCGATCCACTCGAGGATCGTATTTTCCTCAAAACTAGCTCCCGCCAAAACCTGTAAAGACTTGCGAGGGTCGTCTAGAAATAAACGTTTCACATATGCCAGGTAGATACGGGGCGAAGGAATCACCCGAGAATCACTGTTAACCATGCTCGGGATTTTACTCCCCCCGACGCGCCTGAGGTCGCTATATAAACGAACGTGAAACACGCTCCTCACCCCCCAAAAACCACTCAAAGCGTGGTATTCAAAGCGTGCCATGGTCGTGGTGCACCGGTTGTATCCGTTAGTGTCGCGCACAAGTAGCCCGCGCCCAGCCCCGTGCTTAGCGAAGATGCTCCTGCGCTACAGCGGATAATCTTCTTGGAGAAGTCACCCCCTAGAAGCCCATGAGAGATAGCTGTTGTTATAAACAAAGCAGACAGCTAGACCTACAGGCCAAATAAAAGCCATCAGCCCGGAATAGGGAAACTCCACGTGCAGCGCACCGACGATAGGCACCGCGAAGACAGGAAAGAAGTACAGAAAGCTTTCCTGCAAGAACTCTCGAACTGGGCGCTGGAGAAAAAGGTGAACCGATCGCCATACTGCAACACCTGTCACCGCGAATCCGACAAGGCCAACACTAGTAGGCAAGACACCGTCTCGACTAAGAAAGGTATAGAAGCAGTAGTATAAGGCCAAACCCGTAAAGACCAAGGTGAAGCAAGCTTTTACCTTATTTTCCCGCGTAACCTTAGCCATTACGAAACAACCTCTTGAATAATGTTCAGGACTCTCTCCAATGGAAGGGGGCCAACATTACCAGTTACTCCAACCTTTAGAGAGACAATTGTTCTGTGCGTGAGCAGCAGTAGCCCAACCTGAAATAACTACGCTGTGACCGCCCCACCAAATCGCAAGATTCTGGCCAAGTAGCAGCGGAATAGCAAACCAAAATGGTGAAATAGCAGCTACTGCCGCAGCGCCCGCTGCCATTCGCCTAGTTCCTTCCTTACTGATATAGGGCTGATCAGGTTCGTAATACCACGTTTCAGGCCCTCCAGCGATGCACTCACCAGTGGAGCGCCCTCATATGGGAAAACAGAAAGACAAAAGCATCAAACGTTGAGTACTAGTTCAACACTTGATGCTCTTTCTGTGAGACATTCAGTCAGTGAGCTGAATGGTCAGAGTAGGTTTTCCGAGTCTATTTCTTTCCATCGTTGAGCTGCCGTGCCACGTTGTTTAAATGCGCTTACGAGGTCGCGAGCTACTGCGGGATGTCCTACGATGTGGCTTACTTTTGATAGTAGTTCGTTACTATCAGTCGCTTCTGAGTTGAGGAAATCTAGGATTTCTTGTCGAGTCCTGTATTCTTGTTCGAAGGTGAGGTCATGGCGTAGGCACGCTTTATCCCACGCTTTATGCCCTTCGGGGGCTGAGTTGAGTAGGATTGCGATCCGTCCTTGGTTAAGTTCTAATTGGGAAATGCGATGCTCGATATTGTCCATGTTTTTATAGGGCCAGCCAAGCAATAACGGCTGCGATCAGCAGTGAGTAGGACGTACCGACGATTGGTTCTAGGGCTGTTGTGAGCTTTTCTTTCACGATGTGGTGTGCCAGATCTGGTAGCTCTGCTACCTCATCGATTTCGTCGGCAATTTCGTCACTATGCTGCAGAATCTTTTTGCGTGCTCCATCGTCTAGTGTGTCACCAGCTCGCTCGATGAACTTTCAGGTGTATTGCGGAGTAGCCATGAAATACCCTGTAGGGATTTCTTGGCGATGAATCCTTTAACTCCATACGGCTGCACTTCAGGGGTCTCTGATTTGAAGGTGCTGTGTGCGAGGTTGGAGCTTCCTTGGGTACTTGTCGCAGGCGCCTGCTCAGTTTCTTTTTCTGTAGCGTTAGCTACTGCGAATTGTCCAGAAGATGCAAGAAGTGTGCCTGCGACAACCATGGCGGCGATGCGGTGTTGTTGTTTTTGCATGTTAAATATGCTTTCCGTAGATATTGGCAGTGGTGCTAATAATGATAACTTCTACCGAGCTATCGCGCAGGCCGAGTTTCGGCGATCTAAGATTGCTTCGGTCACCAACCTTCAACTTCCTCACACCTAGTGAACGGGGTGAAGGAAGTCAATTGAAGTGCCCCAGATTTTCCCATCTGCTCAGATGGAACAAAACCTGGGGCACTTCAGTCCTTCCAAAGGGAACGAAGAATGTCGGCAACATCGACTACGTAGCGGGTTGGTTCATCAAGGCCGCAGAGTACATGGGCGACCACACCGTACGCACGGCATTCGTATCGACCAACTCGGTTGTCCAAGGCGAACAGGTAGCAAACATTTGGTACCCAATCACCCAATTGGGCTTCCACATTGACTTCGCGCACGACACCTTCCGTTGGGCGAACGAAGCAAGTGACCAAGCTCATGTCTTCTGCGTCATCGTGAGCTTTTCAAAGCAAAAGGTCACCCCGCGCTTATTCCACTACGAGACGCCAGACTCAAACCCGATGGATCTCCACCCGAGCCGCCTCAACACATACCTGGCCGACGCGCCGGATATTTTCGTCTGGAATCGCAATAGGCCCCTTTGGCCCGACACTATCCCCTTACAGGTCGCGCATTTTCACCTGGCCCGACCGATTTTGGGCGACCAGCGTCACACTCCTTGAACACCTCGACCGGAACAAAACCAGAACAAAACCAGACCCGAAACCGTCACCAACCCCAACACCCCCAACCTGCTATCGTGGTGCGCAGGCCACTCAGCGAGCACCAGCCCGACCGGTTTCCTCGGGCGCAATTGGAAACCACCCAAACCTGTAACCCGGTGGCTTTCCGGGTCCCTGTGATTGATCCCTAAGCCTGCACAAGGTACACGGGTACAGTGCACATGAGAATTGGGAACTACCACGGTGCTGGGGGTGGCCGCCTATTTTTTGAAGGAGGATGCGATGTTGTTGGCAGAGGCGCTGGCGAAGCGGGCGCAGGCACAGGATCGGCTGAATGAGTTGGAGCGTCGTTTGACGCGGAATGCGCGGATCCAGGAGGGGGATACCCCGGTGGAGGATTCGGAGGCGTTGTTGAAGGAGTCGGCGTCGGTGCTGCAGAGCATTGAGACGCTGGTGCGCCGGATTAACCACACGAACGCGTCGACACCGTTTGAGGGGGATGCGACGTTGACGGATGCGATTGCGCGTCGGGATGCGTTTTTGCGCGCCCGGAGGTTTTATAGTGCGGTGGCGGATGCGGCGTCGGCACGCGCGGATCGGTATTCCGCCTCCGAGGTGCGGTATGTGTCCACGGTGGATGTGGGCCAGTTGCACGCGATGGCGGATAAGGCGGCGAAGGAGTACCGGGAGCTGGATACGAAAATTCAGCAGTTGAACTGGTCGACGGAGCTGCTCTAAGGGCGCGTGAGAGAGTCGATGAACTGGGTGAACTTGCGCCCAGTTTCCGCCCACGAGTAGGTCCCGGCGCGCTGTTGCGCCTGGGTGCCGAGGGTGTGGCGGAGGGGGGCGTCGTCAAGAAGGTGGGCGACTTCGGCGACGAACTCGGCGTGCGTGCCCACGAGCATGCCGGTTTCGCCGTGCTGCACTGAGTCGGCGAGGCCGCCTGCCGCCGCGTAGCCGATGGTGGGAACGGCGTGTTGGGCGGCTTCGATGACGGCGATGCCCCAGCCTTCTTTGGCGCTGGGCATGAGGTGGAGTTGCGCACGGGCGAGCAGGGCGTGTTTGTGGTCGTCGGCGACGTGGCCGTGGAAGATGACGCGCTCGCCTGCGAGGTCGCCGGCGTATTCGCGGAGTTGGTCTTCCCACCAGCCGGAGCCGATCACGTCGAGCACCACGTTGTCGAGGGCGGCGACGGCGTCGATGGCGTGCTCGATCTGCTTGTGTGGCACGAGTCGGGACAGGGTGACCACGTGGGTGCGGCCGTCGTCGACGAGGGTGGGCAGTTCGGCCGACACGGGGTCCACCCCGTTTTCGATGATGCGGATCGCGGCTGGGTCCACTCCGAGCACCTCCAAATCGCGTTTCGAGGCCTGCGAGACCGTCACGTACGGCGCCCCGCGGTACACCCTGGGCGCCACCTTGGATTCCAGCCACCACCCGAACCGCCCGATGATTGGCCCGGCCACCGGCCACTGTTCCTTGTGGCAGTGGTGCGTGAGCAGCACGGTCGTGGCCCGCGAGTAGAGGCGGGCGAAGAAGGGGATGCCGTTTTGGGTGTCCACGATGATGTCGGGCCGGTGCCGCCACGCGGCGAATGGCGCGTGCAGGTAGACGCTGTATTTGCCTCCGGCGCGTTCGAAGCGGATGCCGTTTCTGCGGGTGACGCGCGGGGCGTCGGTGTGTTTCGCGGTGCGGTAGATCACCTGGTGGCCGGCGGCCGCGAGCGCTTCGCCGACGCGTTCCAGGTACGCCTCGGAGCCGCCCCCTTGTGGGTGGGTGGAGTCGCGCCAACACATCAGCAGTATCTTCATTGTCATGTACCGTACCCGCCACCTGGCCACCTTGGCACGTTCGTTGCGCTTGTTGCGCTCGTTTCGCTATGAGCAGTTCCGCCCCCGCATCTTCTACGAGGGGTTGGCCCGCGACACCTACCAGCTTCTCGACGCCCTCTCCGCCGACCTCACCTCCACCCCACTGCCGGGCAAGTCGGTGTTAGACGTGGGCGGTGGTCCGGGCTATTTCGCCGAGGCCTTCGCGGACACGTTCTATGTGGGCGTGGAGCCGAGCGTCTCGGAACTGTCCGCCGCCGGTATTTCCGGCTACGGCTCCGTTCGTGGCGACGGCACCGCGCTCCCTTTCGCCACCGATTCCTTCGACGTGGTGTACTCCTCCAACGTTGCCGAGCACATCCCGGATTGGCAGACGATGGCCGAGGAGATGTTGCGTGTGGCCAAGCCCGACGGCCTGGTAGTGCTGAGTTACACGGTGTGGTTGGGACCCTTCGGCGGGCACGAGACCGGCCTGTGGCAGCACTACGTGGGCGGCGAGTTCGCTAGGCGTCGTTACGTGGCGGCCCACGGGCACGAGCCGAAGAACAAGTGGGGCGAATCCCTCTTCGCCGTCTCCGCAAAGGAGGGCTTGGCGTGGGCGGAATCGACCGGCAGGCTCCTCGCTGCGTTCCCGCGCTACCACCCGCGCTGGGCCTGGTGGTTGACTCGGGTGCCCCTGCTTCGCGAGTTTGCGGTTTCCAACCTTGTGGTCGTGCTGCGCGGGTAGGATAGGCAACTATGAAACTCCCGATCCAATTCCAAGCCCCATCCATTTTCGCAGCCGTGTTGGCGGTGGTCTCCATCGTGGTTGCGGTCGTGATGGGCGAAACCAGTTCGAAAGCGCCCGTCGTGGAACCGCGCGGCGAGCAGTCAGTCATCCAGGTGGTTACCGAAGACGGCAAGTCAGCGGGCGTATGCTCACTCGGTGGCCTGCGCCAGGAAAAGGTGCACTACACCGACAAGAACTCCGTCTACTACTGGAAGCTCGAGCCGGGGGAGAAACGCATCGACGCATCCTGCCCGAGTATTGCGGCCCTGTCCTCCGGAAAGACACGGCTGGAAGGCTACGCGCAGGTCAGCAACTTTGATAAACCACAGGTCGTCAAGATCACTGTTAAATAGCGTCGAGCGGTAAAGGCTTACAAGGAGCATCTTGAAACAGCAGTCCCGCTTCTCTTCCGATTTAGCGTGATCTGCGATCACCTCACTGATGCCTTTTATTTGGCTTTCTCCCGCCCCTCGACGGGGTGGTCACTTTTGTATACTGTTTCCCTGTTTTTGCTTGCCAAGTAAGTGGGTTGCTCTATCTTCAAAAGTGCGTAGCAAATCCGCTGTGCTCCAGCGGAATGCTGTGGCTGCCCGTCGGAAAGTCGCTGTGCGGCTTACTGCCGAGACAACTACCAAGCCGCCGGTGGCTACTGTGAGGGCTTCCTCGACCTGCGCTGCGTCTGCGTGTAAAAGAGAATGGAACATATGCTTGAAGTTAGCGATATCAGCAAAACCCTCTCGGGAAAACCTATTTTCGATAAAGTTAGCTTTTCCGTAAAGCAGGGCGAATTAACTGCTATCACCGGACCATCCGGGAGCGGCAAGACTACCCTACTTAGCTGCATCATCGGAATCAACCAACCAGACTCCGGTACGATTTCACTATCTGGAAAGACCTACTCAAGTTTCCCCGAAAAAGACCGCCGTAACTTTCGGCTCAAAAATATCGGTGTAGTAGATCAAGGAAACCGCCTCATTGAGGATCTGACATGCCGAGATAACATCCGGCTGATTGCTGAGATGTCCCAAGGTGGAAGAAGGAAGAGTCTCGCTACGGCGAAGGAAATTCTCAAGCAATTAAATATGGAGGCTTATGAAGATCGCTATCCCAGTTCGCTCTCGGGGGGCGAACGTCAACGCATCAGCATTGGATGCGCGCTAGCTAACCGCCCCTCACTAATTGCTGCAGATGAACCAACCTCTAGTCTTGACGATGAAGCTGCCAGGGTTGTGATCGATCTGTTTCTAGAATTTGCCCAGAAATTCCAGGTTCCGGTGGTGGTGGTTACTCACGATGCCCGAGTAACTAAGCATGTATCCGCTGTCTACGAGATCGGTGGTTCGTGTGTATCTCGGTAGCCTAGCGAAGCGGAATAGAAGCGAAGTATTCGTTGTGGGCTTTTTTAACCTGGCGCTGCTGGTGATCCTGCTTCTTCCGATCATGGGAATAATGATGCTCGTAAATGCGGATGAACGCACCCATTGGCAGTCTCCGGAGATTATCGCGGGACAGCAGAGCTCCACAACATGGTCGATCGCTTCCGGCGACGGAGTTTTGGAACTGATATCTGCTACGCCTGCCTACCTCAGCAAAATCCCTCTTCAGGGGCAGGCTCGATCGTTCAACTGTGCCACAGGGGCAGGTGATAACGCTCCGGACAGGTTCGTTCGATACATGGAGGATTTGGAATGCACTTCCACAATTAAAGATACGGCGGTCGCAGACTCCCGGACGGTGAACATTGTTATGCCAACAGATAAGGCAGTAGACAGCTCCGCCACTGCGACCAAGGGACCTGACCCCCGTTAGGTAGACACCTCTGAAACCGACAACACAGTGTCGGAGAAAGGTAACCTACCCTAATGCCACGGAAAACATATTCGGAGCAATTCAAGCGCGACGCCGTTGCCATGTACGA
>NZ_JAEUWV010000010.1:0-76627 GCF_024102595.1 Corynebacterium lipophilum | reverse complement strand
AGGCACACATGCGTGAACGCGACCAAGCCAACTCACCCGACGGCCGGCCGAAAGTCTACGACACCGGCATCGACACCGACTTCAACCCCTCCTGGGCCATCCGACACGGCTGGGCAGGACGCTCATAACCCCAGCACAACACCCCACAACCCACCCATCCCGGCCCCCAAAAAGCACACATTTTGTCACTTAAGTCGACACGCCGAGAAAAGCACACATTTTGTCACTTAAGTCGAAAAGCTGTTTTGGAACGTCAGCGGATTCGAGAATACGGTCGTAATCGAGTTAGCTGATGAGAACTTCGCCCGCCTCGTCCTCACAGTTGATGACCCAGTCACAACTGTTGAACGCATCAACGAGTTGGCATCAGCCTGATAGCTAAGTTTCGTACAAAAGGAGCCTGGTCGAGGGAATCCTCGACCAGGCTCCTTGTGCCCCAGGTGAGACTCGAACTCACACTGGACGGGTTTTGAATCCGTTGCCTCTGCCAATTGGGCTACTGGGGCGTGCCTGCTCAATATAGCGCACGGCGCGAGCAGAACAACAATCGGACGCCGTTAAGGTCAGCGCACAGTAGAGCCGGGTTGGTTTGGTAGCAGATCAAACTCATCGATTGCCTCGAACGAGGCCTGCGCGTCATCTTCCGAAATGACGTCCATTGCGAATCCATTCTGGATGAGCACCCACTGCCCCACCTCAACTTCTGGAAGATATGCGAAGCAGCATGGCCGCTCCTCACCCTTCATATCGATGGCCCCCATCGGCATGGGGCTGGACAGGTCGCCAGTGCTGAGCACTTTCGCTGGAACTCCAAGACACATCGCTACATCATTTCCTTTCAATGTTGATGTTCATGGCGCCTTCCGGTGCCGAGGTGCACGGCAGGCAAGGGTCTGCGCTACGGATCGCATGCTCCATCTCCGCGGAAGTCGATGCCTCTGTGAGCATCCGAGCAAGCCATCCCTCATTTTGCGCGGTAGGGCTCAAAATCTGGCAATCGATCAGATTGCCGTCTTCCACAGTGTAGCGGTGCACCAACAAGCCTCGAGGACCATCAACGATGCCCGTTACGGTGCCATCGCGCAGTGAATTATCGACGACGACCGGCTCAGCCAACAGCTCAGGAACCTGCAAAAGCTTTTCGATATCGTCGAGTACCGAGCGCACAAGCGCAAACTGGGCGTCGCGCGCGCTCAGATGGGGGAATCGCGCAACTGGGCCTACCCGGTAGTCGCGCCAGTGGCCGTCGATAAGTACCTGGGGCCGCGGGGTGATAGCACCGGGGTGCTGCTCTCGAACGTGCTCATAGAAATCATGCGCTGGGAACAAATGCAGCTCACCCTCGAAACGCGCGGCAATGCACTCTCCTAGTGGATCTGCTGCGCCGTCGGCATCACACGCGAAAAGGTCGGCAAGCTTTGGTGGATGCTGTTCCACAGGCTCAACCGGTTGGGAAGGCAAGAGACTACGGATCGTCGAGACGCCTTCAGCTGCGCGCTTGACCTCATCGGCATCGGCGTGTGCGTGCACTCCCCCAGGAATCGCAACATCGGGAAAGTGACCCGGACAACCGGCGGCACGCAGCACCAGCTTCGCAAACTTGCGGATCTCTAATCCGTGGTCAGGCAGCAGGCGCGGTGCGAGCGTGTCAAGGACCGAACCCGCATGAAGAAGGCGCCGGAGCTGCACGGCCTGCTCGCTCATCGAATCGCTCGACCCAACAAGTTGGTCAAGTGCTCGCATCCCCGCCAAGTGGTGCGTTACCGGGCACAGCCCACAGAGTCGCGTCACGATAGTCGGAACTTCGCTCGCGCGCTTGCCCACTAACAGCTTGTCTACGCGCGGCACGCCGGCGATGTCGAAGCGTGCGGTGCGTTCATTGCCCTCGCCTTCAACAATGACTGTCGCTGCAAGCGGATCGATGACGGCGTCAAGAAACAACTTCTCTGACATTTTCCATGCTCCTTACTCGCGTTGCCTACCCCAATTGAACATAATGGGGGTATGCATGAATTGAGTCTACTTCGCGGGGTAATCGATGCAGTGAACGAGTCGGTGCCCGGCCGAAACGTCCTGGCGGTCGGTATGAAAGTAGGCACGCGCTCCGGGGTTGATGTGTATGCGCTTCGCCAAGCATGGGATCTTGCACGCGTCGATACAACGTGTGCTCAAGCCCGGCTCGACTTGGACATTATCCCCGCGGCAGTCTGGTGCCCTCAATGTGAAGATACCGTCGAGATTGACGAATACTTCGCGCTGCGATGCCCTAAATGTGACACCCCCACTGCAGATCTGCGTGGGGGTGACGAGTTCCAAGTTACTTGGGTTGATGTTGAGTAGCTTCTGATGTCCACTCCTTTAGCAGCTGCCGGGCCCGCTGCACTGCTTCTGGAATTGCAGCACTGATCTCCTCACTCAGCGATGTACGGAATTCGACGTCGCGCGCCGTGATACCCACAACCGCCACGTTGTCGGGTTCTTGACCTGTGAGGCGCGCGGCGCTCAACAGGTCCAGCAGTCCCACCTGGTGAGGCGATAGCTGCTGTTGCAATAGGCGCGGAATTTGATCACCGACGAGCACAGCCACATCACCTGGCTGGCCCTGTTTGAGCCCATCGAGCACCAGCAGGTAGTCGGCGTCCTGCACCATGGGTAGGATCTCCATGCCAGACGTTCCTCCATAGATGAAGTTCACGCCCTGGATCGGGTCCGCCTCAAGCTCGCGGAGGATGGCCAGCCCAACTGCGTCATCCGCCATGATCTCGTTTCCAATGCCAATGACGTTGATAGTGACGCCATCAAGCGTCACCAGCTCAGGCGATGGCACCGGGACATCTGGCGCGGAACGAAGCTTCCTCGTGACCGTCATACTCTACTCAACCTCAGGGCCGTCAACCGGCTTCGTGCCCTTCGGCAACCAAACACCGCCGTTGATCATTGCAGACAGGCCACCGTGGCGCTCCGTCGCATCGGCACGGAACACAAGGTAGACGTGCAGAATGACGAAAGCCCAAATAATGAACATGATCAATGCATGCACCAAACGGAAGTATGGGATGCCGATCCATTCCACGGGTGCAGCCATGAGCCGCCAGAACCAGCTATCCTGCTTGGGCAAACCGAAAAGCGCAAGACCAGAGTAAATCTGCACCATACACATAGCGTAAATGCCCGTGTACGCCGTCTGCTGGAGACCATTGTGGCCAACACGTGGTGGCGGTTCGTTCGTAAGGAGCAGGTAGTACTTCGTCTGCTCCCACATCAACTTCAGATCATCTTGGCTTCGCACTGGCCACAGTGCCCGCCACTTCATCTGTCGTGTTTGAGCGAACACCATAATGGCTAGGCGCCAGATAGACAGTGCGATCCACGCGAAGGCTGCAATGAAGTGGATGAGACGGTTCCAGCCCATGAGCATTCCGGCATCGTGAGCATTCGAAGGACCGAAGAATGGATCCATGATGTAGTAACCAGTGATCGTCATCATGATGATCAAAATCATGTTGATCCAGTGCTGCCAACGCAGTGCAACCGGCCACATCTCGATGCGGGTGTAGCCGCCCTTGGATACAGGACGCGGACGGACATGGTCGCCGATGCCGAATGCAATATAGCCTTTGAGTACAAATTCACCGGTCTTGTCGCCATCTACAGGTGCAACGGCGACGCCCATGCATCGATTGCCGAACTTCGAAACTGTGTCGACGTTCTGCATCATCGTCTTCATCTCATGCTTATCCCATGCAGATGCTTGAACTACCGATGCAAGGTCTCCACGCATGACCGCTACGTCCTGGCGCTCGCCGAGCAACTTTGCGTTACGCACGACCGAAAGCGAGTACTTTCGGCTTGGCGTCGCGGGGCTGAAGCTCTCCACGGTGCCGTAGACGTAGTCGGGGTCAACAGCACGCAGCAGCGCCTGATCAACAGGATCTGGCGAGTTTGCCGGCTGCGACGATGCCAGGCGCAACAGTGTTTCCGCACCGATATCGTCTATCGGCCGTGATTCTGTGACGCTCAACACCAGATTTTTATCTGGAGCGATCTTGCGAGTCTCAGGCACGCCACCCGAGCTCGAAGAAGCACGGTTTAGCTGGGTGCTCATTGCGTGATCACCTTCACAAGTTCATTGCCTTCCGTGTCCAGCAGGTGCACAGCACAGGACATGCATGGATCAAACGAGTGGATGGTGCGAAGTACCTCTAGCGGTTCCTCTGGGTTGGCCAGCGGGTGCTTGCCATTCGCCAGAGATTCCTCGTATGGGCCCATCTTGCCCTCAGGATCACGACCACCGGCCAGCCAGGTGGTCGGCACGACGGCCTGGTAGCGCTCCGTCTTACCATCCTTGATCTTGGTCCAGTGGCTGAGAGAGCCACGGGCGACTTCCATCATGCAGAAGCCTTCTGATTCCTTCGGCCAGGAAGAAGGTTCCCACTTGCTGGAGTCGAAGACGTCGTAGTCACGCTTGCGCAATCCTTCGATGAACTCGGGCAGCAACACATTGGTCATGGCCTCAGAAGTCGTTACAGCTTCCAGAGCACGAGCCAGCGTACGGCCACCGGTCGAATTCAGCTGTTCGAGCTTAATGCCGAGCTTCTTCAGCGCATCATCAACGAGGCGCTTCGTGCTTGGCTCGTTCTGAGCATATGCGAGCAGGATACGGGCAACTGGGCCAACCTGAACGACGT
Source organism: Corynebacterium lipophilum (assembly GCF_024102595.1). Taxonomy (NCBI): domain Bacteria; kingdom Bacillati; phylum Actinomycetota; class Actinomycetes; order Mycobacteriales; family Corynebacteriaceae; genus Corynebacterium; species Corynebacterium lipophilum. The sequence continues at coordinate 71,939 of NZ_JAEUWV010000010.1, read as the reverse complement.
GGCCGTCGTAACGCGGCGCCTTAGACCAGGTGTACTCCTCGTTATCGCCGAGCCATTTATACGGCAATTTAGGACCGGTGTAATCGGCGATAGTGTCGCCCTCAAATGGGTGTTTGCCTTCGTTCTTGTCATCCTGTGCGAACCATGCCGAGGAAACGTATTCCTTGAACAGGTCCGGATTGAGCTCATGGACCTTGGAGTAGTCACCGTTGAGCAGTACACCCGGAATGATGTCCGTGTGCGTGTACCCCATGGTTCGCTCCATGTGATCACCACGAACTGTTGCGCCAGCCATACCAACCGCGAGGAAGTTCGGGGCAGCCGCACCAATATCAAAGTAATCCTTGTACACGCCCATAATCGCCATTGCGTCAGGCAGGTACACACCGTTGATGAACTCATGGATCTCTGCGACCCAGTTCTTGATTTGGTCAATCGAAACCTGGTTGACCGTCTCTGACTTATCCTGGTCGATCGTGCAGGCCATACCCCCGACGAGGAAGTTCGGGTGCGGATTCTTACCGCCAAACACCGTATTGATGCGGATAATCGAGCGCTGGAACTGCAACGCATCGAGGTAGTGCGAAACCGCCATCAAGTTTGCTTCTGGTGGCAGACGGTAGTCCTCGTGGTCCCAGTAACCACCGGTGAAGATAGAAAGCTGACCGGAATCAAGAACCGAGTTCAAGGTGTCTTTCACCTGCTGGAACTTGTCGACGGAGTTGAGCTTCCAGTTCGAACCTATCGATTTCGCAAACTCGACTGCCTTCTCTGGGTCAGCCTTTGCTGCGGAGACAACGTTCACCCAGTCAAGGGCGTGCAGGTGGTAGAAGTGCACAACATGGTCGTGGATTTCCTGGCTTGTCAGGACGAGGTCACGAATAAGCTGCGCTTGCTTTGGGATGTGGCTTCCAATCGCATCCTCGACGGCAACAACACTTGCCAGGGAGTGGACGCCAGTGCAAACACCACAGATACGGCCAACAAACGCCCAGACGTCACGTGGATCTCGACCTTCTACAATCTTCTCAATGCCGCGAAACATCGTGGTCTCGCTCCAAGCGTTGGTGATGGTGCCGTCTTCGACTTCCATCTCCATGCGGAGGTGACCCTCGATACGCGTCAACGGGTCTACAACAACTCTTTCAGCCATTTTTAGTTGCTTTTCCTTTCAATCGTCGTGAACGCCGCTTACGCGGATGGGTTGGGTCGGTGGTGTCCATCAGTATCGGTGGTGGTCGCGAACGCCTGATCACCCTCTGCCATAAGTGCTGAGATATCCTCGGGACCGTCTTCTTCGCCAAAGGCCGCAAGAGGCTGAACTTCGCCACTCTTGCGACGGATGCCAACCTCCTTGACTACGCTGAGTGCGCCATGGACTGCGGTACCAGCGGCGGCGACACCAATGAGGCCGAGGCCAATCTTGCCAGCGGAAGCTTCTTGACCGAATGCACGAACATTCGGCAGTTCCTCGTAGAACGGAGTAAACCGGTCAAAGAAGTCCTTTTCCGTACAACCGATGCACGGGTGACCAGCGCCGATCGGCCAGCCGGACTTGAGGTTCCATTGGATGATCGGGCATGGCGAGAAGGTCGATGGGCCCTTGCAACCAACTTCATAGAGGCACCAGCCATTACGAGCGCCTTCGTCATCAAACGTGCGCACGAACTGGCCCGCATCGAAGTGTGGACGCTTCGGACAGGAATCGTGAATGCGCTGATCGTACGCAAAGAGTGGACGACCCTCTGCATCCACCTTTGGTGGCTCACCGTGGGTCAGCAGGTAGGTGATTGTTGCGGTGATAACTTCACCGATAGGCGGGCAACCAGCCACGTTGATGACTGGCTTATCCTTGATAATTTCGTCAACACCCACTGCCCCGGTCGGGTTTGGACGAGCAGCCTGTACTGAGCCATACACTGCACATGCACCTACGGAAAGGATTACGGTTGCGTTCTCTGCGGCTTCGCGGAGAACTTGCTCGGCGCTCTTGCCGCCGATCTGGCAGTATGCGCCACCTGCACCAGTTGGAACAGAGCCGTTGACCACCAGAATGTGCGGTTCCTTGTTCATCTCTTCCAGTGCCTGCTCGGCTGCGTGCCCTGATGCAGCCATCACGAGCTCGTTGTAGTTCATCGACAGCTGGTTCAAGACGAGGTCCTCAACTGTGGAGGAACCGGAACGAAGCACCGACTCCATACAGCCGGTGCACTCCTGTAGCTGAAGCCAAGCAACCATTGGCTTCTTTACATCACCGAGCGCCTCGGCAATTACCTCAGTCTCTTCAGCGTTGGCGCGTGAGGCAAGCGGCGCACCCACTGCAAACACTGCAGCCATAGAGCTGCACATTTTAAGGAAGTCTCGACGCTTCACCCCCTTCTTCGACAGGTTTTCCCAAAGCGTTCCACTCTGCCAAGTGTCTTGTAGAAGCATCGATTTTCCCTCTCATGCGAGAGCCATGTGCCGGCACATACTCCGGCCCATACCCCTCAAATGAACGTGTACAGATTCCATCAGCGGTCAAGCTGCATGCTTAACGCATCTATAGGGCCAGGGTATCAAGACATGAAAGTAATTCCGGTGTCGTGAAGCCGGCAGGGCTAGAAATCTACCCCCGATTGGGACATAAGCCACTCATTCCACTCGTCTAATCCTTCCCCCGTTGTAGCTGAGGTAAGGATTACCTTCACTCCAGGATTCACCTTCTCAAGATTTTCCTTGAACAGATCGAGATCGAAATTCAGGTAAGGCAGCAGGTCAACCTTGTTTACGACGACCACTTCGACACTCCGGAACATGACCGGGTACTTCAGCGGCTTATCCTCCCCCTCGGTAACTGAGGCAACCATTACCTTATGATGCTCTCCAACTTCAAATTCAGCCGGACACACTAGGTTGCCAACATTTTCAATCAGCACCATATCGACATCATCGAGGTTGAGCCCCTTTAAAGCATGCGCAACCATCGGAGCATCGAGGTGGCACTCGCCCCCAAACCCGTTCCCGGTATTGAGCAGACTTACCTGTGCACCGAGGTTTTCCAAGCGCTCTGCGTCTAACGCAGTTTCGATGTCACCTTCTACAATCCCGAAACGGATTTTGTCCGCGAGCGCTTCCAAGGTTTTACGCAGCAGCGTCGTCTTTCCTGCTCCCGGGGAGCTCATCACGTTGACGCAAACCACGCCGTGCTCTTCAAACGCGGAACGGTTTGCGGCCGCTTTTACATCGTTTTCCGTGAAAATATCCTCAAGCACCGCGATGCGTTCACGTCCAGTGTCATACCCAGTGTGGTCTCCGTGCTCAGAGTGCTCCGCATCTACTCCCACGTGGAGGTGATCGTGTTCGTGGTGGTGCGTGTGATCATGCGAATGATCGTGGCTGTGAACAGTCCCGTCGTCGTGGCGGTGGAAACGTCCCATGCTTCTTTTCTCCTTCTTAACGGTCAGATGTCACATCAATGTCTACGACAGCGAATTCCTCGCCCGTAATCACACTCGTGGGAGCGTTGCATTCCTGGCATCGGACGTCGAGATACTCATTGGGGTCGAGTATTCTTCGATGCCCGTTGCTGCACTCGATCTCGGCTGGAACCCAGTCGATCCGCAGCTCCGACTTTTCCATGGGGCTCCCCTTTGTGACGAACCCCCAGGCATACTCGAGTGATTCCGGCACGACTTGTCGCAGCGCACCGATTCGGAGGTGCACCGACAGCACTGTTCGTCCGCGCGCTGCGCGCTGAACTGCTGACGCTAACTGATGACTTAATGCAACTTCATGCACAGCACCTAGCCTAGGCGATTATTCAAGAAGTTTGTAGAGTATGCAGCATGGGAGCACAGAGCAGAGTCCGCGTCTTTCTCGAAGGCATTGTCCAGGGGGTGGGAATGCGTCCGCACGTCGCGCGAATCGCACAACGCTTCGGCCTTACTGGACTTGTCGGCAACAACGAGCGCGGAGTCTTTATCGAGTTTCAGGGCGACGCAACAGCACTCCACAATGCGCAGAAGACGCTTATCGACGAGCTCCCGCCTCTCGCTCACATTTTGGATAGCCAAACGTCTTCACTCCCACTCGTATACGGCGAAACGGGGTTTCGGATTGTCGAGTCAGAACATGTCGAGGGAGAAAAGACACTCATCTCCCCTGACATGACAACGTGTGAAGCCTGCCTAGCCGATATTGATGACCAAGACAATCGGCGCTACCACTACCCATTCACCACTTGCACGCACTGCGGACCACGTCTTTCCATCATTACTTCGCTCCCCTACGACCGCGCGACTACCACCATGCGTGAATTCCCTATGTGCACACAATGCGAGGAAGAATACACGAACCCAGACGACCGGCGGTTTCACGCGCAACCAATAAGCTGCCCACATTGCGGCCCTACTTTGTGGTGTACGGATGCCAACGGTGCCGTCCTCGCCGAAACGCGAACGGATGCGCTTGCATTGGACCCCGGCAAATTCGACGAGCTCGTGCTCAAGGTTCAAAACGCCTGGGAATCTGGTGCGGTCGTCGCGGTCAAAGGGATTGGTGGCTTTCACCTGATGTGCGCGGCGGAAAACGAAGAGGCCGTCGAAAAGCTGAGGGAGCGCAAGCGCCGACCCGACAAGCCTCTCGCGGTGATGGTGCCAAATCTCGACGCCGCCAAATCCATTGCAACACTCAGTAAAGAAGCGGAGGATCTTTTGGTATCGCCGTCACATCCGATCGTGTCTGTTCCGCTTCACGAAGGAGCACTCTGCGAAGGTATTGCGCCTGGTTTGAGGGAAGTAGGCCTCATGCTTCCGTATTCACCACTGCACCATCTGTTGGTTGACCGACCTGTGGTAGCTACCTCGGGCAATCTCAGCGGCGAGCCTTTATGCGTCACTAATGAAGAGGCACTTCGGAAACTTACGCACCTCGCGGACATGTTTGTGCTCCACGATCGTGAGATTTATGTGCCCGTGGAAGACTCGGTCTACGTCGATACGACGCTTGTTCGGAGGTCTCGCGGACTGGCGCCGATTCCAGTGCTGCTCGACACTGAGCGAAAGCCCACTGTCCTAGCGGTAGGGGGCGAACTCAAGAACACGGCGACTCTGGCCGTTGGGCGGTACGCACACGTCTCCTCGCATGTAGGCGATATGGGGTCATGGGATGCTCAGCGGCACTTCGAGAAAATGGTAAAACAGCTCTGCTCAATACAAGGCGCACAACCCGACGTTGTTGTGTGCGACATGCACCCTGGCTACCAAACTTCGATGTGGGCGCAGCGTTACGCTGACCAGCGTGACGTCGAGCTCATTGAGGTCCAGCATCACCACGCACATGCACTGTCACTGTTGGCTGAGCATCAGCGACTATCGACGCCCGCCGTCGTTGCAGCTCTCGACGGCACCGGCTACGGAACGGACGGCACCATTTGGGGTGGCGAAATACTTCATGTATCCGACGATGGCAACGCCGAGCGGCTCTGGCACCTACCACCATTTTCCCTCGTAGGTGGCGATAAAGCGGTGCGAAATCCGTGGCGGATTGCGCGCGGTCTCGCATATAGCTGGCAGCTCGAAGGCCTCAGCGTGCCTCCTGAGGTTGATCTAGACGAGTTGCGATTAGTCGACTCTCAGCTCAGCAGCGGGTTCGGCACCACTGCAACAACTTCGATGGGACGTCTCTTCGACGCGTTCGCATCGATACTCCAGGTTCAGCAATCGGTGAGCTACGAAGCGCAAGCAGCGATGGAGCTTGAGGCCCTCGCAGGCAAGTCTCGCCTTTCGCTGGCAGAAGCGCTTGACGCAACCGAAGATATTCGATCGTTCCCGCATCTTGCACAATGGGTGATCAACGCAACCCTAGATGGAACACGCCTCTTCGAAGACATTGCCCGAATTGCACACGCAGGCATAGCGACACTCGTTGCTCGCTCGCTTATTGACGCCGCCCAAGAAGAAGCAACCGAGGTCATTGGCATCACGGGGGGCTGCGCCGTCAACCGCATTTTGATGACCGACATCTTGCAAGTACTCCGGCACCAACACCCCTCATTGACGGTGTTAACGCATAAAAAAGTGCCCGCCACCGACGGCGGGCTCAGCCTCGGCCAGGCGGCCGCAGGAAGGATCTGGTCGCGGTAGCGAACCCATGCAGCCTCAGGAAGTTAACAGATTCGTGGCAACGGATCGCCGACCAGCTTGTCGACCATACGGGTACCACCAAAGCCGGTGACCAACACCACCGCTGCAGCTGGTTCCTCGACGATCTTTCCAACCACCGCCGCCCCTTCAGCGCCTGCTGCATGCAGCGCCGCGAGTGCTTGGTCGGTCTGGTCTTCCGGCACTACCGCCGTAAACGTTCCTTCGTTCGCGACGTAGAGCGGATCAATGCCCAGCATGTCGCAAGCGGCGCGCGTCATCGGCTGCACAGGGATCTTCTCGTCGTGCAGTGCAACGCCGTAGCCAGTTGATTCTGCAAGTTCGTTCATGACTGTCGCTAGACCACCACGTGTGGCGTCACGCATCCAACGAGTCTCGGGGGCATCGGCGAGCATCGCCCGCACCAAACTTGCGACCTCGCGCGAGTCGGACTCGATCGGTGCTTCGATTGCGAGGTCTCCGCGGGCCATCATGACCGCCATACCGTGGTCTGCGATCGGGCCAGAAACGATAATCCGGTCACCAGGCTTGACTTTTGCAAAACCGAGTTCCCGTCCAGCAGGTACTACGCCGATGCCTGCTGTATTGATATAAATCTTGTCCCCAGCACCCTTCGGAACTACTTTTGTGTCGCCAGTCGCAATCTGTACTCCGGCGCGTTCTGCTGCGGTGCGGAGATTCTGCGCGATCCGGCGAAGCGTCTCTACTTCAAGCCCTTCTTCCAGAATGAAACCCACCGAAATATACTTCGGCTCCGCACCACCCACAGCAAGATCGTTGACGGTACCGTTTACCGCGAGATCCGCGATGGATCCACCCGGGAACTCTATCGGGTTCACCACATAGCTGTCGGTTGTAAACGCCAGCGTCCCGCCGTTCAAATCGAGGTCCAACAGCGTCGAGTCTTCCCCCTGTGAGAGCAGATCGTTGCCGTACTCGTCGAAAAATACCTGCTCTAGCAGTGTCGCGCTCGCCTTTCCGCCCGCCCCGTGTGCGAGCGTGACATATTCATCCTTCAAGCGTCCGCCACGACGACGCACTCGAGCAATGTTGTCATTGACCTTGGACTCATCAACATTGAGGCGGTTTTTAGGCTGCACAGCACTTTCCTTTTCTCATTTTCGCAACTGGCCACCGTGTGGAATTGCTACGAATAGTTCCGTGTGTGAATTCTACCGCCGGTACCGCGTTTTGGGTTTTCGGGGCTTGAAGGTTGTGGGTGACGCGCATAGTTGGCTTGCTGGGTACTTTTAGAAATGCACAAATCATGGGCAATAATGTAAAACGGAATAAGCACGAAAAAGTGTGAAAATAATGCAATCGATGGAAGGCTCTGCTTTATGTGTCTGGGAGTACCAGCGCAGGTTGTCGAAATTAAGGATCCCACCCGCGCAACAGTCAGCATCTCGGGAGTAACCCGTGCAATCTCCACTGACCTTCTTGTTGAAGAAGGACTCGAGGTCGGCGAATGGGTGCTGGTACACGTAGGATTTGCGCTGTCAAAAATTGACGAGGATGAAGCCGCGACAACCCTGCAACAGATTCAACAACTCGGCGCAAATACGTTTGAGGACGAGCTCGATTCGTTTACAACCTCAAGAATCGACTAAGCCACCGCCCCCTACGTTCCTAAGAAAGGACCCCACATGAAATTCGTCGATGAGTTTCGCGACCCAGCCGCAGCTCGCCAACTGATTGCAACCATTGAGGAACAGGCGAAGCAACTCGACCGCCCGATTAAGCTCATGGAAATCTGCGGTGGGCATACCCATACGATCTACCGCTACGGCCTGGAAAATCTTCTCCCCGACTCCATCGACCTCGTTCACGGACCTGGTTGCCCAGTCTGCGTCATTCCAATGGGCAGGGTCGATGACGCACTCTGGCTTGCAAACCAGCCTGACGTTATCTTGACCACGTTCGGCGACATGATGCGTGTTCCAGGCTCCGAGGAGTCACTGTTGCAGGCTCGTGCACGTGGTTGCGACGTTCGCTTTGTCTACTCTCCACTGGACTCTCTCAAGATCGCGGAGGAGAACCCGGATAAGCACGTTATCTTCTTCGCAATTGGCTTTGAGACGACGACGCCATCCACCGCTGTGACGCTAACCGCCGCCAAGCAACGCGATATCCCAAACTTCTCAGTCTTTTCTAACCATGTGACCATCGAGCCACCACTGCGTGCAATCGCCAACGGGGGTGTCACGGAGGTTGACGGCTTTATCGGGCCCGGCCACGTAGCAACTGTGGTCGGCACAAAGGCTTTCGATTTCCTGGCTGAAGAATTTAACCGGCCAGTCTCCGTTTGCGGCTTCGAACCTTTGGATATTCTTCAGGGCGTTGCCCAGTTGCTGGAGCAGTTTACGTCGGGCGACATTGCCGCGGGCAAGGCACGCGTCCAAAACCAGTACGCCCGCGTCGTGCGCCCAGAGGGCAACCCTTCAGCGCAAGCGCTCTTGGATAGGGTCTTCGATATACGGGACGAGTTCGAGTGGCGTGGCCTTGGAACCCTTCCCCATTCCGGAATGGCCATCTCTGAAGAGTTCGCCAAGTGGGATGCGGAGCGCATTCTCGATGTGCCCGGCAACCGAGTCGAAGACCCCGCGGCATGTGAGTGCGGGTCTGTCCTGACCGGCCACATCAAGCCGTGGCAGTGCAAGGTCTTCGGTACCGCCTGTACGCCGGACACCCCGATTGGTACCTGCATGGTTTCCCCAGAAGGAGCCTGTGCCGCATATTACAACTTCGGAAGAATAGATAAAATCACCACTTCTTCCCTCTCTTAGATTAGTAAACCCCCAGGTCAGAACTGCCTGGGGGTAAAATCTTTCGATTTGTTAGCGCAAAACTGTCCGAGTGGGTATTATTCACTCATGCGCAAACGTATCACGGCCGCGGTCACCGCGGCTTCTCTCATTGCAACGGCTTCGGTGGTCAGCCCTTCCGCACTTGCGGAAATCCCAGCCCCCGAAGCACCTGCTACAAGTTCGATAGACTCTGATAAAGACGCCGGTGAAGCTTCTAGCGCGTCCGAGGGCGAAAAGAAGAGCTCCCTGGATCAAGACCCAGAGAACGACCCTCTCTACATTCCGCCCGAAAAGAACCCAGTGCAGAAAATCTCCAGCTCTGAGCTATTCCTCAAGTGGACTGATGACATGCCAGAGGGCGACGGCAAGGACTTTGTTCAGGGATGGGCGAAGGGGTCGTCGATACCAAGCACCGCAAACCCGCTCGAATGGACTAAAGCTGAGGTACAGGGATCTTCGAATATGGTCCGTGGATTGTTCACTGGTAATTTTGCTCAAAGTTCTCAGGGCTCAAGCCAAGCGACAGCACCAGTGCTTCTCGCAATGTTGAGTGTGTTTCTGGTTGGACAAACGGTAGAGCTCATCATGCGTGGGCTGCGATCGCTTCCAACCCCACGCTAGAAACAATCCCAAACAAGGTCGAAAACAATGAACCAAAACAAACGCTTTGGCAAGGCGACGAGGGTCCTCAGCGCGTTCACGTTGATGATGGGCGTTGGTCTTCTCAGTGGCTGCGTTACCAACGTGGAAGGTGGCAACCCAGATGGCTGGGAGCCTATTGAGCCTGCTACCGTTCCTGAGATTGCGGCGATGGTGCCCGAGAATGTCTCGAAAGACGGCAAATTCTCAATTGGCGCCAACCCACCATTCGCCCCCTTCGAGTTCAAAGACTCACAAGGTAATTTGATCGGGCTGGAGCTTGACCTCGGGCGCGCGCTTGCCTCAATCATGGGTCTCGAATTCGATCCACAGGAGATGGATTTTTCTATGATCCTACCTGCGGTTCAGGCAGGCAGCCTTGACGCTGGCATGTCTGGATTTACTGATAACGAAGAGCGCCGCAAAAGCTTTGAGTTCGTTAATTTCCTCTTCGCAGGAATCCAGTGGGCTCAACTCACCGGTACGCATGTGAACCCAGAGGATGCTTGTGGTCTCACAGTTGCGGTTCAGCGCACAACCGTTTCCGAGACCGATGACGTGCGTCCGAAGAATGATGCTTGTATTGAAGCAGGAAAACCACCCATCACCATCCTGTCGTTCGACACCTCTGACAACGCGGCGCTCGCGGCACTGGTTGGCCGTGCAGATGCCTTTAGTGCTGACTCCCCTGTCACGTCTTGGGCGGTCGAACGCTCCGACGGGAAGCTCGAGCTCGTGGGTGACATGTTCGACGCAGCACCATACGGAATCGCGGTGCCAAAAGACTCAGGTCTGAGCACTGCGCTTGCCCACGCAATGCAGCATCTCATCGACACTGGCGATTACGAGCGCATTTTGGCGCAGTGGAACGTACGAACTGGCCTGCTCGATACCGCGCTTATTAACGAACAGCCCCTTACAGAATGGAAGTAACAGACCATGACCACACCATCTACTAGCCAAAGTCGGCCTGCCAGAATTGAAGCGAAACCGTTACGGCACCCAGGACGGTGGGCGCTCGCGGTCCTGCTCGGCGTCCTCGTTGTCTGGTTTATTATTGGCGCAGCCAAGAATGAAGCGTATGGGTGGGACACATACGCGCAGTACCTCTTCGATACTCGAATCGCGGTAGCTGCTCTACACACCATTGCGATTACGGTCCTCGCGATGCTTATTGGCGTGGTCGGCGGTGTGCTCCTTGCCGTGATGCGTATGAGTCCCAACCCGGTGTTTCGCACCGTAAGCTGGGTTTTCCTCTGGATTTTCCGCGGTACCCCCGTGTACGTTCAGTTGATGTTCTGGGGCCTGATCGGAGCAATCTACGACTCCATCAATCTCGGGTTTACGCAAATCTCCCTCGATCCGTTCACCTCTTCCGCATTTGCTCTCGCCGTCGTTGGTCTGGGCCTCAATGAGGCCGCCTACATGGCGGAAATTGTCCGCTCGGGTGTCTCCGCTGTTCCAGAAGGACAGATTGAAGCGTCGAAGTCGCTGGGCATGAGCTGGTCCCAGACCATGACTAGGACAGTTCTTCCCCAAGCGATGCGCATTATCATTCCGCCGACAGGAAATGAATTTATCTCCTTGCTGAAGACGTCTTCGTTGGTTGTTGCGGTTCCTTACTCCCTGGAGCTGTACGGCCGCTCGATGGATATCGCTGCAGCGCTGTTCCAGCCGGTTCCGTTGCTGCTTGTGGCAGCAACGTGGTACTTGGTAATCACCTCCTTGCTGATGGTCGCGCAGCACTACCTGGAGCGCTACTTCGACCGGGGCGCAACCCGCCAGCTCACTGCCCGGCAGCTCGCTAGCTTGGCCGACGCCGAAGGCACAATTCCAAACAACGTCGAGATCATTGAAGCTCCAGAAAGGAACCAACGGTAACCATGGCTTCTCCTACATCTTCTTCCCCCGCCCAAACGCCAATGATCCAAGCGGTTGACGTATGGAAGTCCTTCGGCAGCTTGGAAGTACTCAAGGGCATCAACCTCGAAGTAGCTCCGGGTTCTGTTACCTGTTTGATCGGTCCTTCCGGCTCCGGCAAGTCCACATTCCTTCGCTGCGTTAACCATCTTGAGAAGGTCACTGCTGGTCGCCTGTACGTTGATGGTGATCTGATCGGGTACCGCGAAAAGAACGGCACGCTCTATGAGATGAGCGAGAAGGATGCCGCAGTCCAGCGCCGGGACATCGGGATGGTCTTTCAGAGCTTTAACTTGTTCGGGCACCGCACCGTGCTCGACAACATCATTGAAGCTCCGGTCCATGTCAAGGGCGAGTCGCCGGAGAAGGCAAAGGTCCGTGCGATGGAGCTTCTGCGCATGGTCGGTCTCGAATCGAAGGCGGACGCCTACCCGATCCAGCTTTCAGGTGGTCAGCAGCAGCGAGTCGCTATCGCTCGTTCGGTCGCGATGGATCCAAAGCTCATGCTTTTCGACGAGCCCACGTCCGCACTTGACCCGGAGCTTGTCGGTGAAGTGCTGCGGGTGATGAAGCAACTTGCGCAGGATGGCATGACGATGTTGGTGGTCACACACGAGATGGCATTCGCGCGCGAGGTCGCAGATCACGTTGCATTCATGTCCGACGGTCAGATCGTCGAGTACGGCACCCCTGAACAGGTGCTCGACAACCCTCAAAAGGAACGCACGAAAGCCTTCCTTTCGACGATATTCTAGCTTGAGCGCCCAATCGGAGCCCGGTAGATCTTCTTGGCTGATCTTCCGGGCTTTTACTTTACTTCGCGCAGGCGTTCGTTCATCGCCTGCATAACCGCCGGAGGTACCAGTCCCCCGATATCGCCTCCGAAGCGGGCGACTTCCTTGCATAGCGAGGACGAAATGTAGCCGTACTTCTCGTCAGTGAGCAAGAAGAACGTCTCAACACCGGTGAGGCGGCGGTTCATCTGCGCCATTGGCAGCTCATACTCATAGTCAAGTGACGATCGCAAGCCTTTCACCAGGGCAGTAATGCCGTGTGCGCTGGTGTAGTCGACCAACAACCCACCCCAGCTGTCTACTTTCACATCCGGCATGTCGGCGACGGCGGACTGGATCAAGGCGACTCGTTCCGCCACTGTAAACATTCCAGTTTTCTTGGTTGGGTTCCCAGTTACCAGAACGACTACTTCGTCGAAGTGGCGTCGAGCACGGTCTACGATATCCAGGTGCCCGTTCGTGAAGGGGTCGAACGACCCGGGGCACACCGCAACGTTACGGGCCGAAGCTAACGATTGGGCCATAACTCACTCCTCCTGAGCGTCTGAGGGGGCTGTATACACAGCCATATCGAACCGTGCGATCCCGTACAAGCGCTTCTTGAGTTTCTGTCCCGTAGGGGTAAACGCGGGCGGCCATGCGGTCTCGGGGCTTTCGCGGTGACGTTCGATGACGACCACGGCGCCGTCGACGAGTAGCTCCTGCAACGCAGTGACCATTTCGGCCACGGCTTCATCGGCAAGGTCATAGGGTGGATCGGCGAGTACCATTGAAAAGTGCTGCTTGGGAGCACGCGCCACATACGTGGAGACTTTCACGGGCTCGACGCGGGTGTTCGAGTGCCCGACAACGCCCGCATTGTGCTCAATCACCGCGACCGCTTTCGGGTCGTCTTCCACAAGCACCACTTCCTCAGCGCCACGCGAGGCTGCCTCCAGCCCTAGTGCGCCGGATCCCGCAAAGAGGTCAAGGACGTGCTGCCCAGGGAACCCAAAGCGGACCTGCAGAGAGGAAAAGAGGCCCTCTCGCGCGCGGTCCGACGTTGGCCGTGTCCCCTCCGGTGGAACTTTAATCTTGCGCCCACGGGCTTCACCAGAAATGATGCGATTCATGGTACTCACTCTAGCTTTAGCTCTTTTCTAGGTACACAAAGTCCTCATCTTGGAGGTGTGCACTGAGCGCCCGTGCCTTCTCAAGGTCTTCTTCGACAAAGCGGGCCGCATCGCGGTACGCACTGGTAACGATCTCGTAGTCCTCAATCAAGTCGATCAATTTAAACGTGCGACGGATACCTGACTGCTCTGTTCCGAGCACGTCACCCTCACGGCGGTGGCGCAAGTCTAGATCGGCAAGAGCAAAGCCATCGCTCGTCTGAGCAACCTCCCAGACCCGCTGAAAGGCATCACTGCCTTCTTCTGCCTGTGTATGGAAAAGACACAGAGATTGATTGCCGCCTCGCCCGACTCGGCCTCGCAGCTGGTGCAGCTGTGAAACGCCAAAGCTTTCTGATTCCCGTACCATCATGACAGTCGCGTTCGGCACGTCTACGCCAACTTCGATGACGGTCGTAGCTACCAAGATGTCAATGCCACCCGCTGCAAAATCGGACATCACAGCGTCTTTTTCCTCAGCACGCATCTTGCCGTGCAGTACGGCTACTTGCAGGCTTGGGAACTCGGTAGCGCGCAACCACTCGGCAGTCTCAAGGACACCACCCTCGCCGTCAATACGCGGGCACACAATGTAGACCTGGTGGCCAGCCGCGACATCTTCCCGCATCTTCTCCCAAGCACGTGCAATCCACGTCGGCTTGAACTCCGGCACAACTGAGGATTGAATAGGCTTCCTTCCGCCTGGCAGCTCGTTGAGCACCGAGACCTCGAGATCACCAAAGACGGTCATTGCGATTGTGCGCGGGATCGGCGTCGCTGTCATGACGAGTAAGTGCGGAGTCTGCGCCCTTGACTTTGCGCGAAGTCGGTCGCGCTGCTCCACGCCAAAACGATGCTGCTCGTCGACAATGACGAAGCCAAGGTTAAAGAACTCCACGCTGTCTTGAATCAGCGCGTGGGTGCCCACGACTATGTCCGCCTCACCCGAGACAATCTTGAGGAGGGCATCTTGCTTCAGTGCCGTCGGCATGGAGCCTGTGAGTGGCACCACGGTCGTGTGCAGCCCGGCGCGCATGAGTGTCTCTGTAAGCGATCGTGCGTGTTGCTGCGCGAGCACCTCGGTAGGTGCGAGCAGGGCTGCTTGAGCGCCGTTATCAACCGCTTGGAGCATGCTGATCAGTGCGACGATAGTTTTGCCGGAGCCGACCTCTCCTTGGAGGAGGCGGCTCATTGGGTGGGCGTGAGTCAGGTCGGTGGAGATTTCCTGGATGACGCGTTGTTGCCCGCCAGTGAGTGGGAATGGGAGTTGTGTAATGAGTCGGGATTGTTCGCCGTTTGGTTGTTTGGGAAGGGCTGGAGCGTTGTGGTTGTTTGCGTCGGTGCGTCGCACGCTCATGGCGAGTGCGACGGTCATGGCTTCGTCGTATTTGAGGCGTCGGCGGGCGGGTTCGGGTCCTTCGGTGTCAGGTTGGTGAATGGTGCGGATGGCGCTGTCGCGGGCGATGTATCCGTCAGGGCTTGCGCCGAGGGGTTCGGGGACTGTGGGGAGGCTTTGCAGGATGGTGTGGACGGCTCCCATGATGGTCCAGGTGCTGACCTGTTTTGTTGCCGGGTAGATTGGGAGCCATTCGCGTCCGGAGAGGATTGCTTCGAGGTCGCCGAAGTGTTGGAGTTGTCGTAGTGCTCCGGTGGCTTGGGTGGGGCCGTCGAGTAGTACGAAGTCTGGGTGTTGGAACTGGATTTCGTTGCGGTACGTGCTGATTTTGCCGGTCATCATGACGCGGGTGTGTTCTTTGAGCACTCGCATGGCGTAGTTGGAGCCGAAGAATGTTGCGGTGAAGGTGTTGGTGCCGTCGTAGACGTGGGTTCGGTAGATGGGTCGGTTGGGGTGTTTTCTGTTGGGGATGCGTTGGGTAGCGGTGATTTCGCCGACGATGCTGAGTGTATCGCCTTCATTGATGGTGGCAAGGTCGGTCGCGGTGCCGTAGTGGAGGTATCGGCGTGGGTAGTGCTCGAGGAGCTCGCCGCAGGTGCTGTATCCAAGGTGTTTGGTGATTGCCTTGGCTTGTTTCAGGGGGATGACGAGGTTGAGCGGCCTGGGGTCGATGTTTCCTAGCACTTCCTATTCGACTCCGATCTCGGCGACGGCACCGAGCCCGTCTGCGGGGAAAACGATGACGTCGACGTCGAGTTTGTCGTCGAGTGCCGCGAGGTCTTCGGCGCGCAGTGATGCGGTATCGAAGAGTACGGTGACTTGTTCCCCACCGGGCTCGAGGAGGCGCTTGCAGGTCTTTTCGACGGCGGCTATCGCGTCGTCAGCGATCAGGAGTGTTTCGCCGTGTGCCATGGCGATGATGTCGCCCTTCGAGACTGCCCCTCCTTGCACGAGCCCGGCTTTAGGGGCGCGCTGGAGGACAGCGGTTCGCATTTCTCCGGCGGCCTCCGACATGGTGAAAGCTGCCGTCGCGAGTGGTTGGGCTGGGTCATGAACGGCGAGCGCCGCGATACCGGAAACAAGCCGCACGGTAGGAAGCAGGGTGATGCTTTGTTCGAAGGCGTGGGTTGCTTTCTCCACTGCGGCGAGGCTTCGCTGATCAAGCAGTCCGTTCGGCAGCAAAATAACTTCGCGAGCTTCGGTTTTGTGGACGGCGGCGAGGATGTCCGCGACAATATTCTCGCCCGGCGCGACTGTTACCGCACCTGCCTGCGCGTAGAGATCAGTAAGTGATCCGGGAGGCGTCACTGCGACAACCAGTCTTGTGGGAGTTTGCGTGACAGGTTCGTCCGGGAGCACTTCGAGATGCAGTTGTGTCACGGTACCGCGGGCGAACGCGCGCTCAATCACTGCGCCGGCCTCGGTGGAGTGAATGTGGACTTTGCCGCTGTGCTCGTTATTGCGAGCGATCACAAGACAGTCGCCCATGGTGGTAAGTTCGCCCTCAAGGACATCCATGTCGCCTTCGAAGAAGAACATGACTTCCAGGTTTGCCTTGCCACTTGCGTGTGAGATCACGTGAGAGGTTCCGTGTGTGGCAGGCTGCGCTACCTCGTAGGGTTGGCCGTCGAGTTCGTATACAAGTGATTCCAGGAGGATAACGAGGCCGGTGCCTCCTGCGTCGACGACGCCCGCTTCCCGTAACGCTTCCAGCTGTGACGGGGTACGTGCAAGTGCAGTTTCCGCAGCGTCGGCGGCAGCCTGTGCGATGCTCAACGCGGGTGCTTCTCCCCCTGAATCCTGCAGCGCTTGCGATGCCGCAGTCGACGCCGCCCGCAGCACCGTGATCACGGTGCCCTCTACCGGCTCGGCAATTGCGCGGTCAACAAACTGCACTGCTTGGGCAAGCGCGTTCGCGATGAACTGCCCGCTTCGAGTATCTTCATCGGCGGTTTGCGCGACGCCTCTGATGACCTGGGACAGCACAACACCCGAGTTGCCACGCGCGCCGCGAATGGCGCCAACAGCAAGCGCTTCGGCTACTTCCTGCATCGACTGAGCATCAGATCTTTTCGACGCCTCTTCGACAGCCGCCGCCATCGTCTGCGCCATGTTGGAACCAGTGTCCGCGTCCGGGACGGGAAACACATTGAGCTGGTTGATCTCGTGTCGACGACGTTCGAGTTCTGCCGCTGCCCGACGAGCCCAGGACAGGAGCCGTGGTCCATCGAGTGCAGTTGCTGTTTCCATGGTCAGACAGTCTACAGTGCCCAGTCGACAGGTGAAGCACCCTGTGCAATGAGCGCCTGATTTGCCCGACTGAATGGCCGCGACCCAAAAAATCCCCGGCGCGCCGACAGCGGCGACGGATGTGGGGACTCAATCGTTGGCGTACTCCCGAGGAACTGTTTCGCAGTTTGTGCGTCTCTGCCCCACAGGATCGCAACCAACGGAGTATTACGCTGAGCGAGCTTTGCGATTGCGTGTGCGGTCACCGCTTCCCAGCCCTTCCCGCGGTGTGACGCCGGCGCGCCGGGCCGGACTGTGAGTACTCTGTTGAGCAGCATGACTCCGTTTCGCTGCCAAGAGGTCAAGTCCCCGTCGGCTCGTGGGGGGATACCGAGGTCATCGTTGAGCTCCTGGTAGATGTTTACCAACGATCGGGGCGGTTTCACGCCTGGCTGCGTCGAGAATGAGAGACCCATGGGGTGGCCGGGCGTCGGGTACGGATCTTGGCCCAAGATGAGCACACGGACATCTTCAAATGGGGTCGAAAACGCACGGAGAATGTCTTTTCCGGCAGGCAGGTACGCGGGTTCACCGCGGAGAAAGTCTCCCATCGCGTGGATGGCAGGTTCTACTTCCGCCAGCGGTTCCTGCCAGGAAGGGTGGACGGGTAAGTTCATGAAAATGGCTCCCATTCATGGCGCGCGGTGTGTGCGACGCCGTCGATTTCCACGCCGACTTTGCGTGTGACCGTACCGATCGAACGATACCCCACGGGTGCGTCCCCATCGATCGTGCCCAGCAATGTGTGGTCTTCTCCCCCGTTGAGTACCCAGTCCCATGGGTCGACGCCTAGGAACTCACCGGCTTCTCGCAGCTGATCACTTGGGGCTACAGCGGCGCGCGAGATGTTAATCCCCACGTTCGAGGCCCGGGCTATCACGCCCAGATCGTGCAGTAGCCCGTCGGAGTTGTCTGTCATGGCTGTAGCCCCTGCTGCTCGTGCAACAACCCCGCGCCCAGGAGTCAGTTGCGGGCAACGGTGCGCATGTACGATATCCGCAAGCCGTTCCGGGATTTCCCGTCCGGACTCCAGTAGTGCAAAGCCTGCAGCAGAATAGCCGATTTTCCCGTGCGCTATCACTCGCTGCCCCGGACGCGCTTGGCTCAAGCGCAGTGGCGGCAAACTGCCTCCTAACGAACCAATCGCGGTAATCGCGATCGTCAGTTGGTTCCCACTCGTGATGTCCCCGCCGACGAGTTCGCTCGAGTATCGCTCCAATTCGAGATGGATCCCTCGTGCAAGCTCACTCACGACGGCGAGCGGGGTGTCCGGAGGCGCCGAGAGCGCGAGTAGCGCGGCAACGGGGCGAGCACCCATCGCCTCGATGTCGGCGAAGTTTTGCACGATGGCTTTGCGCCCCAACAAAGCAGGGGTGGTCGTCGAAAAGCGAAAGTGCTGTCCCTCCACAAGCATGTCCGTTGTTACGACTGCGCGGCTATTCGGCGTGTGCGATTCGAGCACTGCTGCGTCATCACCGTTGAGCGGCGATGGCGATGCACCAACGATGGCGTCAATCGTTGCTTGTTCTCCCACCTCCCGGAGCGTCGGGCCGTGCGTGGGAAAGCCGACGTTACTCACCAAAGTGCGCCTTTCAGTAGACTTGTACGCCATGAAAGATTCCACTGGCGCGTTGCATGATTCACAGATTAACCGTACAGCGGTCTACATCAGTTTGGGCCTCGCAGTGGCGCTTGTTCTGGGCGTCATTGTGGGTGCTCGGTATTTTTTCCAGCAGGTGGCACTGCAGCCTGTGGCGATGACTGAGCTGCCTTCCCCCGAGGCTGATTCACCCGAGTGCGCTGCGCTCGTGGACAGCCTTCCTGAAAAGGTGCTTGGGCACAAGCGTGCGGAGCTCGCCGCCCCGGCTCCGGCAGGTGCTGCCGCGTGGCAGTCCTCTTCAACTCGACGCGTCACGCTGCGCTGCGGCGTGGAAATGCCCCTGCAGTACACCGAGTACACCCCGGTGTCCTCCCACAATGGTGCAGAGTGGATCAGAATTGACGACGCCACCCCAGGCTCAAGCATGGTCACGTGGTTTAGCGCGGACCGTTGGCCGGTAGTCGCCGTGACTACCGACGCGGAGGGACTCGGCAGGGCAGATACGCCAGTGGACGAGATTAACGTGAGTGCGCTGCCGCAGCGCGATCTTCCCCGCAACCCGGCGCCGCTCTCTGAGCTGCAGCCAGCGACGCATTCAACGGACGGGAGTGGAGCAAACGCATGCGGCGGATTGCTTGCTGCGCTTCCTGAATCGCTCGTCGAAGGCTATAAACGGCTTCCTGAGAACAAAGTGGCTTCGCCGCAAACTGCAGTCTGGACGCAGCTTGGCCACGAACCGATTGTGCTGCGTTGTGGTGTGAACGACCCGGAGCACTACGAGGCCGGAGCGACCTTGCAACAGATCAACGGGATCCCTTGGTTTGAGGACACCATCACTGCAACTGGTACCACCTCGTCGACGTGGTACGCGCTCGGGCGAGAGGTCAACGTTGCGGCCTTTGTGCCCTCAGGTGAGGGCAATGAGGTCATCACCACGCTGACCGAGCTCGTCGAGAAGCACGTCCCCGAACGCAAGTCTTAGTCCGTTGCGCCGTCGGCTGCCCGCAGCGCAGTGCGGACCAGAGTGTCGAGCAGTTTCGGGTAGTCGATGCCGCTTGCGTTCCACACCTGTGGGTACATCGAAATTGCGGTGAACCCCGGCATGGTGTTGATCTCGTTGAGCACAGGACCCTTGTCGGTGACGAAGAAGTCCACGCGTGCCAATCCCTTACAGTTCAGTGCATTGAATGCACGGACTGCTTGGTCCTGCAGGGTAGCTATCAAAGAGGCGTCGTAAGGCGCGGGGATTGTTGCTGTAACTCCCTCTTCCATGTACTTCGTTTCGAAGCCGTAGAAGCCTTCTGCGGAGGCATCAGTTCCATTGAGTTTGGCCGGCACGGAAGCCTCAATGCGGCCATCGGGAAACTCCAGAACTCCAACCTCGACTTCGTCGCCGACCTGCTCCGATTCGACGATCACTTTCGAGTCGCACTCGTACGCTTGATGCAGTGCGGCATCGAAGTCTTCCCACGTGGTCACCTTGGACACACCAATCGACGATCCACCGTTAGCGGGCTTGACGAACACTGGAAGGCCTAGGCGCTGCTTATCCTCATCGAGCAGCAGTTCACCTCCGCGGAGAATCACTTCCGGAGTCACTGTAATTCCGGCAAGTGCCACGAGCTTCTTCGTGTACTCCTTGTCCATGCCACTCGCGGACGCCAAGACGCCTGGCCCCACGTACGGGATTCCCGAAAGCTCGAACATGCCTTGGATTGTGCCGTCTTCACCAAACTGCCCGTGCAGGACCGGGAAAACAACGTCGACCTGCGCGACGGTCTCGCCGGTGGCGACATCAGTAAACTCACCGCGGCGCGAAGGGTTAATGCTCAACGCGATCTCTGCACCACCACGAACTTCGGGAAGCGCCTCTCCGCCAACTGGGTCGATTTCCCCGCGCACCCAAGTACCATCCCGGCGAATACCTACTGGAAACACCTCGTACACCTCGGGGTCGAGGTGGGCCATGATGGAGCCGGCAGAAATACAAGAAATTGAATGCTCGGTGGAACGACCACCGTAGACTACTGCAATACGAATCACAGCTGACACATTACCTGGTGTCTACTCCGACTTTTTCGACCGACCCATCAACGCAGCAATCGTCTCCTCCACCGTCACACCCTGGTGACACACCGCGAAAACGGCTTGAGTCAGCGGCATGTCCACGCCGTGGCGCTCGGCAAGCTGATAAATGCTGCGTGAGGAAATAACCCCCTCAGCAACCTGGCCCTTCGTTGCAGCCTTCGCTTCTTCAATCGTGGCCCCCTTACCCAGCGCGGAACCGAAAGTTCGGTTACGAGACAGCGGCGAGGAGCACGTGGCAACCAAGTCCCCCATGCCCGCCAGGCCTGCGAACGTCCTGGCGTCGGCCCCCAACTCCTGGCCTAGACGCGTACTTTCAGCCAAACCACGGGTAATAAGCGTTGCCAGCGTGTTCTCCCCTAGCCCCTGGCCAGAAGCCATGCCACAGGCGAGCGCGATGACGTTCTTCGTCGCACCTCCGATCTCACAGCCGACAACATCAGTGTTCGTATACGGGCGCAGGTACGACGTCGCACACGCAGCCTGCACGAGCTTCGCACGGTTGATGTCACTGCAGGCGATGACGGTGGCCGCCGGCTGTTCCTCAGCAATCTCGCGGGAAAGGTTTGGCCCGCTGAGTACCGCGATTCGGTTCTCCTCTGCGCCGGTAACCTCAGCGATGATCTCCGACATTCGCATGTATGTGCCGGTCTCAATACCTTTCGAAATGGACAACAGCGTGGTGTCAGTACGCAGCAGCGGGGCCCACACTTCCAGGTTCTGGCGCATGGTTTGGCTCGGCACGGCAAAAATAGCGATATCTGCAGCCTGCAGTGCCGCTTCCGCGTCAGACGTTGCGAAGACCCCGTCCGGCAGCGCAATCCCCGGCAGGTAATCGGGGTTCTCCCGACTCTCCTGCATGGTCTTCGCCAGCTCATCCCGGCGTGCCCACAGCTGCACCATGTTGCCGGCATCGGCAAACACTTTGGCCAAGGTTGTCCCCCAGGAACCTGCACCCATTACCGCTACGTTTACCACTTGTGCCACCGCCATTCCTGTCTGCATGAACCGTTTCACGCTAGCACTTTTCTACCGCCAATATCCACAATCAGCCCGCTGACCTGTCGCTGCAGCGAAAACCTGCAAAGTGCGTAAAGATAGAAAGTATGTCACGTTCAACGAAGCTCCACGAACAACACAAAGACCAATTCGGAGAAATGTTCATTACCGGACGCCACCAAGAAGTCCCCCGCCATCCGCGTCGAGAGTTCAAGAAGACAACACTCGCCGCGGGTGCTGTGCTGTGGCGTGGCGATCTCGAACATCCGGATTCTATAGAAGTCGCTTGTATCCACCGCCCACACTACGACGACTGGTCGCTCGCCAAAGGCAAGGTGGATCCGGACGAGTTCCTTGTTACCACCGCCGTTCGCGAAATTCAGGAGGAAACTGGCTACGAAGTCCGGCTGGGAAAGTTGATTGGCAAAACCGTGTATCCAGTCAAGAACACGACGAAGGTTGTGTACTACTGGACCGGCAAGGTAGTCGGCGGCGAGTTCACTCCTAACAATGAGGTCGACGAGATCCGCTGGCTCAACATCGACGATGCGACGCAGCTGATGAGCTACGAGCTCGACAGGCAAGTATTGCTGAAAGCTGCGAAGCGCTTCGCCACCCCTGCTGACACCAGGATTCTGTACGTGCGCCACGCTCGTGCGAACTACAAGGAGGCCTGGAAGCACGACGATAGTCGTCGGCCGCTCGATAAGAAGGGCAAGCGCCAGGCGAAGGCGCTTGTGCCGCTGCTGCAGGCGTTCGCTCCTGAGTCTCTCTATTCTGCCGAGCCGTTGCGTTGCGAGCAGACACTGATCCCACTTGCGAAGGCACTCGGTAAAGACATCACGATCGACGCCACCTTCGGTGAAATCGCGTGGCAGGAGAACCAGGTAGCCGCCCGCGCAGATTTTGATGCGCTCATCAAACGCGGTGGCACACACGTTGTGTGCTCGCAGGGCGGGGTCATCCCTGAGATGATTGCTGCGCTCTCGGCCGACGGTCGTCTGCCGATCGATTCGCCGATCCTGGCGAAGAAGGCGTCGGTATGGGTACTGTCCTTTAACGATGGGCAACTCATCGGCGCCGACTACATGCCATCTCCACTACCGGTGCTCTAAGGACACTTCGCCTAGAAAAAGAAAGGACTGCCCAGTTGCAGCCAGTTACCCAAGAACGAATCGAAGCGGCACTCGATGCGCTTGAATTGCAGTATTTCCGCAGTTCCGAGGACGGCCTCACCCGCACCGCGTTTCCGTCGATCATGTGCTTCTTTGAAGTCAAGGACATCGGATTCAAGATCACCAGCCAGTGGCTTGGAACCGCGAAGATGAATGCAGATAAGAGCAATCTTCGTCTCAGCATCAATGAGTTGAACCGCTCACTGCCCCTCGTTCGTGCACATCCGATTCAGCGCGAGGACGGTGCTCTGGTTGCGCTATTTGAGGCACCGTTTTTCTCCTCCGACGGTTTCAGCGACGAGCAGCTGCAGTCAATGCTGCAGTTTTACTTCTCCATCATGCACTACGCGGTGGAAGCGCTCGACGAAAACTTCGCGCATCTCAAAGACAAGCACCCGTACAAGCAGGAGAAGGAACAGTAAAATGCAACAGCTACAGCCGTTAAGTCTTGATCGTCTTCGCAAATTGTTTGACGAGCGAGGTTGGGAGTACCGGGAGCCTACGCAGTACAACTCTCTCATTACAGCATTTTCCGGTATCGGCTTTGAGATGAAGCTGGTCGATACAAGTCTGCATTTCGTCTCTACTGTCTCAATCGATGCTGTCGACGCAAGTCGTTTCGACGAAGTGCTCACGTGGTGCGAGGACTACAACAACGCCCACGCATTCCCATCGCTCGTCGTAATGAAAGACGAGAAGCGCGATGTCTCCGCTCTGGGCGTTGCGTATGTCATGCCGGGCTATTGGGAGTACAGCGACCAGCAGTTCGCGGACCACGTTTCGTCTGCTATTCACGGCATCACAACGTCGGTCCGCGACTTCTTATCGACGTTCGCGCCTTCGTCTCTCGAACGTCTCGGCACCCCTGCTACCGAGGAGAAGTAGCGGGGTAAAACGGGCGACGCTGCTGTTCGTATTCCTCGATGGCTTGCTCGTTTCGCAGCGTCAGCCCAATATCGTCGAGGCCTTCGCTCAGGCGCCAACGCGTGTAGTCGTCGACGTCGAACGAGTAGGTACTCTCCCCGACTGTGACGGTGCGGTCCGGCAATGAAACAGTAGCGACAGTGCCTGGTGCCTGCTCGAGCTGCTTCCAGATCAGTTCGATGTCAGACTCCGACATGATGCCAGTTAGAAGGCCCGCCTTGCCTGCGTTGCCTCGGAAGATATCAGCAAACCGTGGGCTAAATACCGCCCGGAACCCGTAGTCCTGCAGAGCCCACACTGCGTGTTCGCGGGAGGAGCCAGTGCCGAAGTCGGGGCCGGCGAACAGTACCGACCCTTCCTTGTATGCCTCGTTGTTCAGCACAAAGTCAGGTTCGTTGGTACGCCAGTTTGAAAACAGGCCATCTTCGAATCCGGTACGGGTCACCCGCTTGAGGTAGCGGGCGGGAATAATCTGGTCGGTGTCCACATTTGACCGCGTCAACGGAACTGCGACGCCACTGTGGGTTGTGAATTTTTCCATGATCGTGTTCAGCTCCTGACTACTGTGCGTTGGCGGTGGAAGGAATGTCTGCGGGTGCGGCGAGGTGGCCGAGTACTGCTGTAGCAGCCGCTACTTCGGGCGAAACTAGGTGTGTGCGACCACCAGGTCCTTGGCGGCCTTCGAAGTTTCGGTTGGACGTCGAAGCGCTGCGCTCTCCAGGGGCAAGCTGGTCGGGGTTCATACCCAGACACATAGAGCAGCCCGCGGTACGCCACTCTGCACCGAACTCATCAAATATTACGTGCAGGCCTTCTTCTTCCGCCTGCTGCTTGACCTTGGCAGAGGACGGCACAACCAGCATGCGGGTCCCCTCTGCGATTTTTTGGCCGCGCACAACCTCTGCAGCGGCGCGCAAGTCTTCGATGCGCGCGTTCGTGCACGATCCCAGAAAGACTGTATCAATCTTGATGTCACGCAACGGCGTGCCGGGGGTCAACCCCATGTACTGCAATGCTTTTTCCGCGGCCTGCTTCGCGCTGTCATCTCCGAAGTCCTCAGGGTCAGGAACAGAGGCGCTCAGCGGCAAGCCCTGGCCGGGATTGGTACCCCAGGTGACGAACGGGGTGAGCGTCGAGGCGTCGATCTCTACGACGGTGTCGAACTTCGCGCCGGGGTCAGTTGGCAGCGTCTTCCAGTACGCCACTGCGTCGTCCCAGTCCTTCCCCTTCGGCGCGTAGGGACGTCCCTTAACGTACTCAAATGTCGTCTCATCGGGTGCCACCATGCCGGCACGGGCGCCTGCCTCGATGGACATGTTGCAGATGGTCATGCGCGCTTCCATTGAAAGTTTCCGAATGGCTTCGCCGCGGTATTCGATGATGTGCCCTTGGCCACCGCCAGTACCAATCTTGGCGATGATTGCCAGGATCAAATCTTTCGCACTCACCCCAGGTTGCAGCGTTCCACTGACCTCAATCGCCATCGTCTTGAACGGTGCCAGCGGCAGCGTCTGGGTCGCCATGACGTGCTCTACCTCAGAGGTACCGATACCCATGGCGATCGAACCGAACGCGCCGTGCGTCGACGTATGCGAGTCGCCGCACACAATCGTCATGCCCGGCTGGCTAATGCCCAGCTGCGGACCAACGGTGTGGACGATGCCCTGTTCCTCATCGCCCATTTCGTGCAGCACAACGCCGAACTCTTCACAGTTCTTTCGCAGCGTCGAGACCTGGGTGCGCGAGGTCGGGTCGCTAATTTCTGTCAGCTCGCCAGAAACGATGCCCGTGGTTGGCACGTTGTGATCTTCGGTAGCAAGGTGCAGCTCGGGGTGTCGCATGCGGCGCCCGTTGAGGCGCAAACCATCAAATGCCTGCGGTGACGTCACCTCGTGCAGGAGTTGAAAATCGATGTAGAGAAGATCAGGCTGACCGTTCTCTCCACGGGTGACCACGTGGTCACGCCACACTTTTTCCGCCAGCGTTAATGGCTTTTGGCCCATCTTGCTCCTCCTCAACAGTCGCAACCACCTCCCACCGGGTGAGATGGTAGAATCCATGACGTGAGACAGTATAGCGAAGACTCTGGAATTAAAGTGCTCGATCGCTCGATTTCCATCGTACGAGCGGTCGCAGGCGGCGACAAAACCCTCGCTGAGCTCAGCGAAGCAACCGGACTGCCCCGAGCGACGACTCACCGAATAGCCACTGCACTGGAAGTGCATAACGTCCTAGCAAGGACAGAGGACGGACAATGGACGATCGGCCGCGCACTCTCCCACTTTTCAGGGCACTCCTCCCCCCGTTTGCTCTCTGCCGCCGCACCAATCATGCGCAACCTCGTTGAAGTCACTGGCGAGTCCGTGCAGCTCTACAAGCTCAGCGGAGACACTCGCACCTGCATCGCGGCAGAAAAGCCCGAGAGCGGCCTCACCTACACAGTTCCCGTGGGCTCGCAGCTCTCACTCACCGCAGGCTCAGCTGCCCGTGTGTTCGCCGCCCACTCACTTATCGACGCCTCTCCGTTTCCCTCGCAAGACCTCGAGGCGATCCGTGAAACCGGACTCGCTGAGTCAATCGCAGAGCGTGAAGTTGGGCTGGCGAGCCTGTCTGCGCCCATCACCAACCCAGACGGATCAGTCATCGCTGTCCTTTCCGTTTCCGGGCCGGCCGAGCGGCTCACCCCCACCCCAATCGAAAAGTGGGGCCCCGAGCTGCATGAGGCTGCTCAGGAGCTCACCGAGGCCCTGCGGTAACCCTTGATTGCTGGCGGCGCTGCCCGCCAGCAACAAGTCCAGCACGCTTCGCTCTCACCGTTCTCATTCCGAGATACACCCAGGCGGCCACAGCACACCCCGACAGAACCGCCGGCAACGGTTGGTGCAGCAACGTATTCGACGTCGTGGCCGCTGCAAACGCTGCGAGGTTTAGCCACACGTCATACACAGGGGCGATGAACTGGTGGTTCAACACATGCAGGGCTGCGATGATCAGCCCGCACGCGAACGTGATGGAGAGCAACACTGTAATCAGCACGCGACCAGCGTACTCCCTATCACTACTTTGTTAGCTCGTGGCGTCCAACGTGAGCTCACGGCCATTTTGGTCCTGAACAGGACGAGCATTCTTGCCGATCAGCGATTCGAATGCTTGCAGTTGCTCAGCTGAGGCAGTTACCGGCTGCGTCATTACCATCCAGCGAACGTTTTCAGAGCAAGGTGGCGTCGTCAAAGAGCCTCCATACGTGATGTACTCATGTGATGCTGGAAGAGCATCCGCGATGTTGATCTCCTCCTGAGAGATATGTGAGGTATCCACGTTCTCTGGCGCATTATCAAGCAAATACTGCACTAGCTCGTTCGGTGCACCTTCCTCAAGCAGAATTCCGAGGACTGTAATGTCACCTGCCGCATTCTTGTGTACAAAGTGGATCTCGCCAGGAAGCTGCTTACCGTCGACCTCGTGCTCTGCAGGAGTGTGCATGTGCAGCTGCGCGAGCTCCAGATCTTCACCGTCGAGAGTTACCTTCTGCGTTGTCGACGGCGTGTACTGCAACGTGTGTCCGTTATTCAGAACTTCACCCGTGCTGGCAGCATATGCAAACTCTATGTCTGCCAAGTCTTCAGGGGTAGCGTCACTCAAGTTGATTGGGCTTTGCTCCTTGCCATTTCCACAGACCTCGAATTCGGTCGAAAGGTCGCCCCAGTGCTCTGGAGCACCGTCTCCTTCGTACCCCCAATGGACCTCACTCGTGGCAGCCGCCTCAGTTGAAGTCGACGGCGCATCCGTCCCGGCTTCAGAGCAGCCTGTCAGCGCTAAAACGCTGGCGCTCATAGCGGCGAGCACAGCATACTGTGTTTTTCTCATTCTATGTTCACGTTCCTTTCATCTTTGAGTTTGGCCTCCGATGATACGTGAATCCCATAGCGTGTAAACTGCATGCCTTTGAGGTACCGAAAAAGAAAAAGCAGCCAGTGCTTGCACTGACTGCCATTTGTACCCCGTACGGGATTTGAACCCGTGTTACCGCCGTGAGAGGGCGACGTCCTAGGCCGCTAGACGAACGGGGCGCGCTCGCTTTTTGCGACTCGTTAACAATAAACGTCGCCCTATGAACTCTCCAAATCTGCAGGCCACGCGCCGCTTTCCCGCAACGCGCCCTCGATGGTTGGCCATGACGCTCGCAGCATATGCTCAAACACTCCCCACGTATGGGTTCCCTCAACGATTTCATGCCACGTCACGTTGAGCCCTTGCTGCTGTGCTGTCTCAGCGAAGTACTTCGAGCATGCATACGAAGTTGCTTCGATTACCATGGGCGCTCCGAGCCTCTTTGACGATGTCTCCTCATCAATCGCACCGGGCACGCCCTGTGCAGCCCCCAGCCATAGCGTGGTCCCGCGTAGTCGCTCCAGGTTAAGAATTGGCGAGTGCCACCACCACGCCCTGTTCGACGACGTCCCCCACATGTTGACCGGGTTCCCCTTGTTCATTGTCACCCCTGACGATGTGTAGATACCGCCGAGCACGCCGGTGGTCGCCGGGCAGCCCGAGTAGGATGCGGCCGCCACGAACCGATCCGGAGCATTCGCGGCGATGTCCAGCGCAGGGCCACCAGACATCGAGATGCCGGCGATGGCGTCGTGCCCGTTGCCGTGGAACTGGGCGTCGATAAGTGGCGGTAACTCACGAGTCATGTAGGTGAGCCACTTGTTCGTACCTGTAGCCGGGTCCTCTCGATACCAGTCGGCCTGGATTGAAGACACTGACCCCTTCGGTGTCACCACATTGACGAGCTTGCCAGCGAAGAACGCTTGATAGTCCGAGGAATTCGCCCAGCTGTAGCCGCCCGCAGCGCCGTCTGCCCCCATCATGAGGTACAACGTTGGTCGAGGTGCGGTGCCACGCGGCAGCAGCACATCATTCGTCACCTCTCGCTGCATCGACGGCGACCACACCGTGAGTTCCCACAAGTCCCCTTCAACTTGGCGCATAGACCGCAGCTCAGCGGGCGGCGCTTCATGCGCTGGAAACGTTGCTGATGCATCTCCTCTCGACGAACCAGTGGAGCTTCCCGGATACAGCTGGTACATCGATGACCCCAGCTCTCCCCTGCCTAACGCAACCAACACCGCTGCGGGGATGGCGAGCAATGGCACTGCGGAACTCAGGCTGAGAACCGCCAACACCACGCTTGCGGCATCAAGCACGCTCGACCCTGACCGCGAAGGCTCGCCTGTGAAGATCGACGACAGCGGATTGTTCTGGGCTGAACTGGCCTCCGCTTCAGCTGGCGGTACCTGCGCCTGGGCAAGCAGTACTACCATCGAGACTGCTAGGACACAGCGTTTTCGTACAGGGATCGGCATAGGGAAACTGTACCAACCATACTGACGGACCGACCAAGGTAAACAAAGCAAAACAGCCAGTGCAACGCACTGGCTGTTACTTGTACCCCGTACGGGATTTGAACCCGTGTTACCGCCGTGAGAGGGCGACGTCCTAGGCCGCTAGACGAACGGGGCATTAGGACACAGAACCAAAGTTCTGTAGCTGGCCTACCTGGACTCGAACCAAGAATGACGGTACCAGAAACCGTTGTGTTGCCAATTACACCATAGGCCATTGTTTTTCTTCACTCACAAGACTAAACTGTTTCTTTCGTTTTGCCTTGCTCGCTCTGAACAACGATGACTACTATAACCATAAAGCCCAATACGACACAAATCGCCTGGTCATAATAGAAAAAGAGGTATCGCAAACCATGCGATACCTCTTCGACTTCGCCAATGCTCGTTAGGCCCGTTAAGCCTCCGGCGCAGTGTACGGAGTAACCTCACGCGCAGCGCGCAAGCGCGCCATCGTGGACTGCTTACCCAGCAGCTCCATCGACTCGAAGAGTGGTGGAGAAACCTGCTCCCCGGAGATTCCAACACGGAGCGCACCGAACGCAACGCGTGGCTTCAACTCCAGTTCTTCGATCAGCGCGGTGTGCAGAGCCTTCTCAATGGACTCAGTAGTCCAGTCATCTTCAGCAATGGCGTCGAGTGCCGCAATGCCGGCGTCGAGAGGCTGGACAGCAGTGTCCTTGAGGTTCTTCTTCGCCGCTTTCTCGTTGAGGACAAGATCTGCATCCGGAGTAACAAGGAACTTCAGCAGTCCATACGCATCTGACAGGACCTTGATACGGGTCTGAACCAACTCGGCGGCGAGTGCGAACTTGTCAGCCGGGTAGTCGGCTGGGAAGTCGGTGAACTCGGTCAGGTAATCACGCAGGCGCTGTTCGAAGTCCTTTGGCTCAAGCAAGCGGATGTGGTCAGCGTTGATCGCCTCTAGCTTCTTCTGGTCGAAGCGCGCAGGGTTACCAAGCACATCAGAAACATCGAACGCCTCGACAAGCTGATCAACGCTGAAGATGTCTTCATCAGAAGACAGCGACCAGCCCAGCAGCGCGAGGTAATTGATCATGCCCTCCGGGATGATGCCGTTGTCGCGGTGATTAAACAGGTTCGATTCCGGATCGCGCTTGGAAAGCTTCTTATTGCCCTGCCCCATCACGAACGGCAGATGCGCAAACTCAGGAGTGAACTCAGCGACGCCGATACGCTGGAGCGCCTCATACAGAGCAAGCTGGCGCGGAGTCGAGGAAAGCAAGTCTTCGCCACGCAGGACGTGCGTGACCTGCATCAGCGCGTCATCAACTGGGTTGACCAGCGTGTACAGCGGCGCACCGTTCGAACGTGCAACAACGTAGTCTGGCTGCGTCTGCGACTTGAACGTCACTTCGCCACGCACCAAGTCGTTCCAGGTCCAGTCCTTGTCCGGCATGCGCAGACGCCAAACTGGCTTGCGGCCTTCAGCCTCGTATGCAGCGATCTGTTCTTCGGTCAGGTCGCGGTCGAAGTTGTCGTAGCCAAGCTGGGGGTCCCGCCCTGCCGCCTTGTGCCGCGCCTGAACCTCCTCGTTCGTGGAGTACGCCGGGTAGACCTCCCCGGCTTCGATCAGCTTGTCCAGGACTTCCTTGTAGATATCCATTCGCTGCGACTGGCGGTAAGGCTCGTGTGGGCCGCCTACCAAAACGCCTTCATCCCAATCCAGGCCCAGCCACTTCAAGGAGTCGATGATTGCCTGGTAGGACTCTTCCGAGTCACGTGCGGCGTCGGTATCTTCAATGCGGAAAATCAGCGTGCCGCCACTGTGTCGTGCCTGTGCCCAGTTGAACAAGGCCGTACGCACCATACCGACATGGGGCGTACCTGTTGGAGACGGACAAAATCGGACACGCATCTTTGCTGGTTTATTCATGTGCTTTATCGTAGCGCCCCTGCCCCATCAAGGCGCATATGGCAGGCCCTTAGTACGGGCTACGGGACTGCGCCTAGTAAAATATGACCACATGTGTTCAGCCCGCCCCACCACTGCGCCCGACTTCCTGCTTTCCCGAAGCACCGGTTCAGTGCGCACGCAAGGTGCCAATCAAACGTTCTCAGACGCATGGAAAGCTATCGACGCCCTCGAGTCCGGCGACGTCGAGATGGTGGTAGGCGCTCTCCCATTCGATAAAGACACGCCCGCGGCGCTGACAGTGCCCGAATCCATAGTCCGGGAATCTGGCACGCTCGAGCCTCATCCTTACTATCGAGTCGGCCCAGGCTCAAAGCTGCACGCGTCGCTTATCGACGTCGATCCCACCCCGGAAGAACACCTGCGCCGGGTTGAAGCAGCGGTCTCCACGATCCAGGGGTCCATGTTGGACAAGGTGGTCCTTGCTCGTGCAGTGGACATCGCATTCGATCCACCCGTCGATCCTCGCCTGGTCGCCGCGCGCCTGATTGACCTTTCTTATACCCGCGACGGGTTCATCGCAGACCTCACACCGAGCGGGCGTGTCGGCCACTTCTTCGTGGGCTCATCACCTGAGGTTTTGGTGCGCCGCAAAGGCAATATCGTGAGTTCGTATCCGCTAGCAGGATCAGCTGCCCGTGTCCCACACGACCCTGCGGCTGATGAGGCGAATGGTCAGGCACTCTTTGCTTCCGCCAAGGATCGCGACGAGCACGCGTACGTGGTCGAGCACATCCGCGAGATTCTGGCGCCACTGTGTTCCCAACTCGACATTCCAGACGGACCACAACTGGATAAGACTTCAGAAATGTGGCATCTTGCCACCCCAATCCGCGGCGTTCTGAAAGACCCTGCGCCAACAGCGCTCGACCTTGCGCTTCGCCTCTACCCCACCCCAGCTGTTTGCGGTACCCCGCAAGCCGCGGCGGAGGCGCTCATCACCACCGCAGAGACCGACCGAGGGTTCTATGCTGGCACCGTCGGCTATACCGACAAGAGCGGCGATGGCGAATACATGGTTGCGATCCGCTGCGCGGAGGTCAACGCCGCGGGCACTCAGGCTCGCGCCTGGGCTGGCGGCGGGCTCGTCGCAGATTCCGTCCCGCAAGATGAGCTCGACGAGACCACAGCCAAACTGCGCACCATCATGCGTGCGCTCGGCCTTTAGCCCCAACTAGGCGCGCGCCACCGGGTTAGTCAGCGAGCCGATACCTGGGATCTCAATCTCAATCACGTCGCCCGGGACCATTTCCGCGGTCCCCGCAGGTGAGCCAGTTGCGATGACATCGCCCGGAAGCAACGTGAATGACTCGCTGACCCACTCGACGATTTCGCCGATCGACTTAATCATCTGGTCCGAGTTGGAATCCTGCTTTGTCGCAGTCTCCCCCTCATGTGTGAGGTGCGCCTTGATCGGCAGCGAATCAAAATTGAAGCGCTCAAGATCTGTCTCAATCCATGGCCCTAGCGGAGCGAAGGTATCCATGCCCTTCGCGCGTGCCCACTGCCCATCGGAGAACTGGAGATCGCGCGAGCTGACGTCGTTAATAATGGTGACACCACGCACTACCGACTTCCACTGGTCCGCTTTCACGTTCTTACACGGCACGCCGATGACGAGTGCAAGCTCTCCCTCGAACTCAACGCGGGTAGCGAACTTGGGGATGCGAATTGGCGCGCCGGGACCGACAACTGCTGTCGGCGGTTTGATGAAAATCGTCGGCGGCAAATCATCCGCGGTCTGTTGAAAGACTTCCTTGACGTGGTCCGCATAGTTGCGGCCGACTGCCACAATTTTCGACGGCAACGTCGGTGCAAGCAGCCTCACCTCTTCAAGCTTCCACTCTTTGCCGGTGAACTCAGGGTCGGTGAATGGCGTACCAGCAATAGCACGCGCGGTCGTCGCCGCTTCATCAATGACAGCGAAGGTCATGCCTTCGGGTGTAGCAATTCGTCCAAAACGCATAGGGACGAGCATACAACCCCGAAGGCTGCTCGCACTTTATTGGTAGCTCACGAACCACGGCCGAGGTTGGACGTCGTTGTATGTCTGCTCCGGGCTAAAGGTTGGGGTGTCCTCGTCGATAAAGTTCTTCCACGCCATGAAGTAATCAGGACTCAAACCTTGACGCAGGACGTTCCAGGTATCAAACTTCTGCTCCGGCACGCCATGACCGTCCGCATGGAGCACCCACGCCAATTCCGGCTGGTCAGTTCGGATATTTTCACGATCCGGGTACATATCCAGCCTGAACTGGTGCAGGATGAGCATCTTTTGTGGCAGTTTGTGCTCTCGAACGAGGGCCGCAAGCCAATCAGCAACAGCATTAATCTCGCCCGAAGTTGCCGACCCGATACGGGACAATGGCTGCTCGCCGGGATTCAGCTTCCACTCGGCATCGAGGGCCAACCCCACGTTCGGCCGAAGCAGGAGCTCTTCGTAGAGGCGGGCCTGGTGAAGGAAATCACCCTGACCGGGTTGGAGGTCGAGCACTGCGTAGCCACCAGCCTCAGTGATCGCATCGATGTATGGTACGAGGTCCTCGATCGCTGTCTCGTTGGAGTAGTCGCCGTCAGCGCCGGGAGATTGCGAAGCCACCGTGACAATAATCTCGAACGCAGGGATCACCGGCTGCCCGTCCAACGGTTGGTACTGTTGCGCATACGATGTTGCTAGCTGCGCCGCTTCAGCGGGAGGCTGCTCCCCCATAACGCCGAGTGCTGGGCCCGACGGGTGCCCGTACAGCGCAATCATGCGCCGTCCGGGAAAGACAAGACCGCCACCTCCAGGTAATTCACCGTGGGTCGCGAGCGTGATCTTGTCCCGGTACATTTCGGTGTTGCCCCATTGCAGTCCAAGGGCGAGCGTGTCTTGCTCCAACACTGTGCGCATAGCGTCTGAGGTGACACGTGGATCCGGGAACTGCAAGACTTCGAGTTCCGCACCTGCCGCCCGCGCGGACACGGCGGCTCCAAGCGACGTCTCCTCCGTCACCAGGACCGGTGGCAGTGTGAGTGCCCCAGGTTGCTGTGGCTGCGTAGCCGCAACTGTGGCGATATCACGCTCAGGGTTGTCGCTTTGCAGCGGCTCCACGCCCGCTTCCTCTGATGGCGTGATGACTTCGGTGGCGCCTAGTCGTTGAATCTCTGCATCAACGGCCTCGTCTGTACCTGGCCAACGCACTAACAAAGGGATGCCACGTTCCAGGGCGATTGCCGCACCAAGCAGTTGCGACTCCCGCTCCTTACCCGCGACAACCACAGCGTCCGACGCTGGATACAACCGCTTCGAAACTTCCGCGCCGGTCCCGTCTGGGTCTTGAATAACCTCGGCACCGGACATCTCCAAGGCTTGCGCGCCCTGCGCTCCTTTTTCGGCGTCGCCAGTTGCGCACGCACTCAAGCTTGCCGTTGCAACACCGAGCGCAACGATGACGCTGCCAACACGATGCCGGGTCGAAGCCATCTTCAATGTCTCCCGCCTTTCCTACACGGAGGTCCTGTTTGAATCTGGCCTCAACCCTACGTGGTTACCTCAGCGCGGCAGCAATCCGCTCGCCAACCTCAGTCGTCACTATCTCAGCCCCTTCGCGGCCCGTCACTTCCTTTTCCACGGCCGCTTCAATTTTCTGGGCATTGTCTTCATCGCCGAGGAAGCGCAGCATCATCGCGACGGAGAGAATCATCGCGCACGGGTCGGCGATACCCTGACCTGCAATATCCGGTGCAGAACCGTGGACTGGCTCAAACATCGAAGGCGTGACCTTTGCCGCGTTGATATTGCCCGAGCACGCAAGGCCCACACCACCTGCAACTGCGCCGGCCAAGTCAGTCAAAATATCGCCGAACAGGTTATCCGTCACAATGACGTCGTACTGCGAAGGGTCGCTGACCATGTAAATAGTCGCCGCGTCGATGTGGTGGTAGTTCGTGGTCACCTCTGGGAACTCCTGCGCGACCTCGTCGAAGACTCGCTGCCACAAACCACCAGCGTTGACCAGGACGTTCGTCTTGTGCACAAGAGTCAACTTCTTGCGGCGCTGCTGAGCAAGCTCAAAGGCGTAGCGCACGACGCGCTCAACACCGTAATAGGTGTTTTGAGAAACTTCGGAGGCAACCTCATGCTCGGTACCTTCGCGCAGCGTGCCACCATTGCCGGCATAGAGCCCCTCGGTTCCCTCGCGGACAACTACAAAGTCAATGTCACCCGGCCGTGCCAGCGGCGAGGTCACACTCTTGTACAAGCGCGACGGGCGCAGGTTGACATAGTGATCCAGCTTGAAGCGCAGTGGCAACAGGAGCCCGCGCTCAAGCACACCAGCGGGAACCTTTCGCGGGTCCCCGACTGCGCCGAGCAGGATTGCGTCATGTTCACACAGCGCCTCGAGGTCACCGTCGGTGAGTAGCTCGCCGTTACGCAGGTATCGACGCGCGCCAAGGTCAAAATCCGTGGTCTCTACGTCCGAGCGAACAGCATTCAGAACTTTGAGCCCCTCTGCCATCACTTCAGGGCCGATGCCGTCCCCACCAATAACAGCAACCTTCATTTTTGGGATTCCTTTCTCACCAGACGGACAGTGCGTTTAGTGTAACACTGTCCGCCCGTGAGGGAACCGCCTTTAGGAATCCAAATCGAGCTGGATCGAAGTGGCGTCGATAGACTGCGCGATCTGCTCCTCGAGCTGCTCTGGAACTTCCTTATCCACGCGCAGGATGAGCACTGCACCGTCGCCCTTCGTGGTGCGAGTCAGCGCGGCAGCATCGATATTGATATCGTGCGCACCAAGCTGCGAACCCACCTTTCCGAGCGCTCCAGGGACATCGGTGTAGCGGAAGAACAAGTTGCGGCCTTCCGCACGCATGTCTACACCGCGACCATTGATGCGAACGATCTTCTCAACGCCCTCCAGGCTCGTCAGCGCGCCAGTCACCGTAGCGGTCTGCCCTTCTGCCCCAACGGCCTGGACCTCGAGCGCGCTGCGGTGCGTCAGTGCTTCAGTCTCTGTCTCGACCGTATAGCTCAATCCGCGGGCCTCAGCGATAGCAGGTGCGTTCACAAACGTCACAGGCTCATCGACGATGCCCGAGAACAGACCGCGCACAGCAGACAGGCCCAACAGGTTGACTTCCTCCGTGGACAGCTCACCGCGAGCCGTCACCTTCAGCGATACCGGAGCCTCTTCCAGTAGCTTGCCTGCAAGCAGCCCAAGCTTGCGCGACAAGTCGAGCCAACGAGCTACCTCCTCGCCCGCGTTGCCACCAGCAACGTTGACAGCATCAGCGACGAACTCGCCGGCCAGTGCCTTCAACACAGAATCCGCAACGTCAGTACCCGCGCGGTCCTGCGCCTCAGCCGTAGATGCGCCAAGGTGCGGCGTTACGACGACCTCTTCGAGTTCGAACAGCGGCGAATCCGTGCACGGCTCGGTTGCATACACGTCGAAACCTGCACCACGAATGTGGCCAGACTTGATGGCGTCAGCAAGCGCCTGCTCATCAACGAGGCCACCGCGGGCCGCATTGATAATGATCTGTCCCGGCTTGGCCTTAGAAAGCAGCTCCGCATTGAACATGCCTGCAGTTTCTTTCGTCTTCGGCAAGTGGATCGTCACAAAATCTGCACGAGCCATCAGCTCCTCGAGCTCGACGAGCTCGACACCCATCTGCGCTGCACGCGCAGGGTTCGCGTAAGGGTCGTATGCGACGATCGTGGTTTCGAACGCAGACAGACGGTGCGCGAACAGCTGGCCAATGTGCCCGAAGCCGACAATGCCTACGGTCTTGCCGAAGATCTCGGTGCCTTTAAACGCCGAACGCTTCCACTCACCATTACGCAGCGTGGAATCAGCTGCCGGAATCTGGCGAGCGGTAGAAAGCAGCAGTGCGATTGCGTGCTCACAGGCTGAGTGAATATTCGAGGTCGGGGCGTTAGCAACCATCACACCGTGCTCGGTTGCCGCCGGAATATCAACGTTGTCAAGACCAACACCAGCGCGGCCGATAATCTTAAGGTTTGCACCTGCTTCGATCACCTCACGATCGACCGTCGTTGCGGAGCGAACAAGCAGTGCGTCCGCGGCGGGGACTGCCGCGAGCAGCGCCTCACGGTTTGGGCCATCTACCCACTGGACTTCCACCGCGTCGCCAAGTGCGTCAACGGTTGACTGGGAAAGTTTATCGGCGATGAGGACAACAGGTTTCGACATAAGAATGGGGTCTCCTGAGAATCAAACAGAGTGGATACCCCGAACACCTTAATAGGTCAGTTACCGGTTGTCCTGCGGTTAGCCTGATACTTTTCTTCCGCTTGCGAAATCCTGCGCGATAGCTCGTCGCTGGTCCCGAAATCGGTTCCAAGTGCAACGAGCGGGCCGTCCGCTAACCCTGCAAGAGCAAATAGTGTTTCAAAGGATGCTCTCGGGTCCGGCTCATCCACGAAGACAACCTTCGCCCCAAAGCTGCGCGCATTCGCAATCGCGGCAATCGAAGTATTCGCCGTCGCCACAACCAACGGAGCCATATCGGCATCCCTGCGGGAGAGAATCGGGAATGGTCTTGCCTGCGCCCCCTTCATCACGGCAGGGTCCGCCCATGCGGCTCTCAGCCAGGTCGGCTCACGCGAGCGCAACTTCGCCACTTCCTGCGCAGCAGACTCGGGTGAGGATATCAATCGTTCCTCAAACATCAGCGACGTCATCGGGCCTAAAGCTCCCCGCCCACCCGGGTCGCGGTACACACGCATCCGTCCAGTGGTTTGCGCCAGTGGCACATCACCAACCGTAAGCACCGTATAGGTATGTAAACGCTCGGTTTCTTGCAGAATCTCGTTGTGTCGGTTCGGGTCGTAGACCAACATCGGGGCGTGGGCAACAACGGCGATTGAGGCAGCTCGCAGCTGTGCTTCTACTGAAGGATCCGACACCACTAGCGTCTCGGAAGCACGGAAGAAATACTGCAACGATGCAAGCCCCGTCCGGTCTGCTAACACGACAGGATGCTGCTCAAACATCGCTGATACATGGCGCGACTGGTTGACTTTCCTCGCCTCTCCCAGCGGGCCTAATTGTTGCTCTGGCGAGCAAGCAACAAGCAGCATTGCCAC
Organism: Corynebacterium lipophilum; assembly: GCF_024102595.1. Classification (NCBI taxonomy): domain Bacteria; kingdom Bacillati; phylum Actinomycetota; class Actinomycetes; order Mycobacteriales; family Corynebacteriaceae; genus Corynebacterium; species Corynebacterium lipophilum. The sequence continues at coordinate 33,571 of NZ_JAEUWV010000010.1, read as the reverse complement.
GCACAACAATGCGAGGCAACGCTGCCGTATCCCAACCTGCTTAATCCTCTTCGCCTTCCGGCTCTTCCTGCTCAACTTCTGGCGCCTCAAACTCAGGCTCTTCAGCAGCTGGTGCAGGTTCTACTTCTGGCTCGGGCTCTTCGGAGAAATCAACCTCTGACTCAAGTGGGCCATCAATATCGCGGATCACGGCCTTATCAAGCGCATACTCGACAATCCCGACGAAACGTTCGCGACGATCCGCCAAGAACTCCGTCCACTGAGAGTTCAGCAAGAAAATTGGCGTCATCTCATGGCCTTCGAGGACTTCATCAAACTCGTCGTCGTCCATGAGCGACTTCGACTGCAGGCGCGGAATGTAGCGCTTCGGCTGATTGTCCTCAATCAGCACATCCGTGCGCTTGCCCATCGGGGTGCGGTTGAGCACCGACTGCGCAACGACTGGGTCAGCGCCAATGTCGTCACAAAACGCAGGAGGGAACACAGTGTTGAAGTACGGCTGCAGCTCCGCAAACGTCTCCCGGTTGAACGGCTTTCCTGTCCTCCAGTCGAGCGCGCCGCGTGCCATCAGCAGTGCGTACAGTCCGCGGTAGACACCGCTTTCCTCCGTCGCCGTAAGCAAACGAGACTCCGAGAACGTGGCGTCGGACACTGTACGTGGCGTCGCGTCAGTCTCTTGCAGCACCCACGGGGTGACCTCGGTAACGTCGAGGCCCGCACGGATCGTCGGTGCGTGCGCACCGTAGAGCTCTCCGAACACACCCGACCAGTACCAGCGGTTGAGACGGTCCTTCGACTCCTGGCTACGGTCCCACTGCGGATGCTCTGCCAAACGCGCCAAAATCGTAGCCAGTGGCACAATCTGCGAGGTGTACGGGACCTGATCCACGCTGAGAATACAACGCTCAGCCATAAACTCAGCCGCCGCCTTAAACGCATCCGCCATTTCTTGCGCATGCTGGCGGTAGTCATCGAGGGAAAGGTTCAAGATGTCGCCGCGGTGTCCAACAGCGTGTCCATGCCGACTCGTCAGCAAAAGTGACATCGCGCGGAGGAATTCAATGCGCCCAATGTCATCCAAAGCTGGGTACTCGCGCAACTGCTTTTCGACGCCCCGCCAATGCTCAGCAAGCAAAAAGTCAGGATCTTGCGTAGCAAACATGGCCGTCAGCAACTCGAAAACATCCATCTGGACACCCGCCGAGTTTGCGTGGGCGAAGATTTGGCCAACGCCAATCTGCGAGGTCTCCCGGTCAATGCGGATCACTGGAACATCGTAGGCCGGCATCCAGCGCATGACTTCGTTCAGGAAGAGCTTGACCGCGTCGCGCATTTCATGATCCTCGGCATCCGCCGCCATGTCTAAAAGCAGGTCATTGCCCTCTTTCCAGAGCAACAGCGACACCGGCACGACACCGTGCTTCAGCATGTCCTCCCGGTTCCGGATGCCCTCCGGAATATCCGGTCCAAAGTGCGAACGGATCTGGCCTTCTTCGTCAACAGCGAAGACTGCTTCAACCGGCATTGGATCGGCAGAGACGGCCGTCCGCACATCCACAAAGAACTGGCGGTGAATGCGTCGACCAAGGAAGTCTACGGTCGGGACGATGCCGTCGCCCTTAAATGCGTGGTACAGCGAAGTGAGGCGCTGCTGGCCGTCGAGAAGCAACAGCCCCGGTTGCGGTTCCTTGACGCTCGGCTCGAGCCCTTCGAGCGGGCGCGGGCGAAATCGCATTGGTGTCCCGCGTGTATCCAACGCGAGGAACGAGCCGATTGGATAGCCGCGCAAGACTGAGGTAACCAGGGTGCGAATGCGGTCAACATCCCAGATATACTCGCGCTGAAAATCGGGTAGCTGCAGCTCTCCGCGCTCAGCCCGCGCGAAGAGATCCTTGAGTGAATAGCTTGGCGTAGTAAAACCCATAAGTCATACTTTAGAACAGAATCAACAAACATTCTCGTGGCCGCGGTGTTCGGGCAGCTCCACCTGGATCGTGGAATGCTCAATCCCCAGCTCACGCAATACTTCTTGGGCGTCGTCGAGAACACGGGCTCCTTGCTCACCAGGGTGCTTAACCACGTGAACCGTCGCTAATACGGACACCCCATCGAGCGACCACAGGTGCAAGTCATGGATATCCACCACACCGGCAATTGCTCGCAGGGCCGGTTCGACGCTCTCAACATCGAATCCCGGAGGGACCTGCTCCAGTAGCACCTGGAGGGAGTGACGGAGCAGCGACCACGCCCGTGGCAACACCAACGCCGCGATCAAGAAGGAAGCGATAACGTCCGGCAGCTGGCTGCCAGTAAAAGCAATCACCGCACCGGCGACGAGCACCGCAACCGAACCGAGCATGTCCACAAGTACGTGCAAAAACGCGCCCTCAACGTTGACGGAGTTTTCCCTTTGGCTATGCAGCACCCACGCAGATACCGCGTTTGCGACCAAGCCAATGAGGGCGATCACCATCATCGGTGCCGTGTCAATCTCAGTAGGTGCAGAGATTCGACGAATGGCCTGCACCACGATCCAGACAGAAATCACAAGCACCGTCAGCGCGTTGGTCGCCGCGGCCAGTACTTCAACGCGCCGATATCCATACGTGGCCTTCATCGAGGCTGCCCGCTTCCCTATCACCACGGCGATCACCGCAATGATCAGTCCAGCAGCGTCCGACAGCATGTGCATGGCATCGGCCATCAGCGCCATCGAACCGGTGAGCCAGCCACCGATCAATTCTGCGAAAAAGACCACGCTGGTGACTCCCAGCGCGATCAGCAGGGCACGCAGTGGCGCGTCGCCGACGTGATCGTGGTCGTGAGTGTGAGCGTGGTCCTGGCTATGCGACATGCCGTGATTCTAATCCACCTTTGAATATCTGTAAAGCGGGCAACTTCGGAAGCAATCAGAACGATTTTTGCTAGCCTGGACCAAAAAGAAAGGAAACACGTGACTCAGCAACCACACGAAACCCCAAACAACCCCCCACTCGAGATACCAGAGGAGCGACGCCACCTTCCCGCTCCATCCGAGCCAACTCCGCAGAACGGCGGTTGGTGGAAGTGGCTCCTTGGCATCCTCGTCTTCCTCCTTCTCGCATGGCTACTGTGGTCCCTGTTCGCCGGCGGCCAAAGTGAAGAAGAATTCAACAACAACCAGCCCAGCGTGACGGCAACTGAAACCGTCGATATCACCACCACGATGACAGAAGACACCACGGAAACGGTTGAGCCTGCTACCGAGACGAACACTGACGCTTCCGAACCGACAGTGCCGGAAGAAGTCACTACCACAGTGAATCTCGACGAAGTCCTTAGCGACGCACCCGAATCCGAGACGGCACCAGCGCAATAGCGCAAAGCACAAACAAAACTGGGAGCGGCCCTTCTGTTGGGTCGCTCCCAGTTTTTACGTTATGAGAAAGCCTAGGCGGTCTCATTCAGCGGGTTCTGCACCCAGCTCATCATCGAGCGCAGTTCCTTGCCGGTCTTCTCAATCGAGTGCGAGGAGACCTTGGCGCGCAGGTCCTCCAGCTCCTTGTTACCGTTCTTCACGTTCTCAACGAGGCGCTTGGTGAAGGTGCCATCCTGGATATCACGCAGCACGTCACGCATGCGGTCCTTAACGCCCTCGTCGATGAGGCGCGGACCAGACAGGTAGCCGCCGAACTCTGCGGTATCGGAGATGGAGTAGTTCATGTTCGCCATGCCGCCTTCGTAGATCAGATCCACGATCAGCTTCATCTCGTGCAGGCACTCGAAGTACGCCATTTCTGGCTCGTAGCCAGCCTCGACGAGGACATCGAAGCCCGTCATGATGAGATCCTCCAGGCCACCGCACAGAACGGCCTGCTCTCCGAACAGGTCGGTGACGGTTTCAGCCTCGAAGGTCGTCGGGATGACACCGGCACGAGCACCACCGATTGCTGCAGCGTACGAGAGTGCCAGGTCGCGGCCATTGCCCTCCGGGTCCTGCTCGACAGCAATCAGGCACGGCACGCCCTTGCCTTCTGTAAACGTACGACGCACCAAGTGGCCCGGGCCCTTCGGCGCAACCATGCCCACGATGATGTCGTCCGCTGGTTCAATCAGGTTGAAGTGGATGTTCAGGCCGTGACCGAAGAACAGGGCGTCGCCAGCCTTCAGGTTTGGCTCAATATCGTTGCGGAAGATTTCTGCCTGGGAAGTATCCGGTGCCAGCAACATGATGACGTCCGCCCATGCGGAAGCATCAGCGTTGCTCTTGACCTCGAAGCCAGCCTCCTTGGCCTTTTCCGCGCTCTTCGAGCCCTCACGCAGGCCGATCACAACATCGACGCCGGATTCACGCAAGTTCTGCGCGTGCGCGTGGCCCTGCGATCCATAGCCGATTACTGCAACTTTCTTTCCCTGGATGATGGACAGGTCTGCATCCTGGTCGTAAAAAACTTCAATAGCCATGAGTCGGCTCACCTTTCTTTATGCGTATGGAGAAATATATCGGAGTTAATAGCGTCGCGCTTAGGATTGCGATGCCATTGTTTCGGCGCCGCGCGAAAGCGCGACATCACCGGAACTCGCAAGCTCGCGAATTCCGAAAGGCTCGAGTACTTCAAGCAACGCCCGCAGCTTTGCGGGCGTGCCCGTCGCTTCAATCACGAGGGACTCGGGCGAGACGTCGACGACACGTGCGCGGAAGATGTTCGCGGCATCCACGACCTGCGGCCTGTTACTGTTGTCCGCGCTCACCTTGACCAGCATCATCGATCGGGCGACGGTGGCGTCGTCGTCAAGCCTCTGGACTTTAATAACCTGGACGAGCTTGTTGAGCTGCTTCTGGATCTGCCCAACGGAGTACTCGCTCGCATCGACCACGATGGTCAGCCGGTTGATGCCTTCGGTCTCAGTGCTTGCCGACACAAGCGAGACCATGTTGTAGCCACGGCGCGTAAACAGAGCGGATACGCGCGTAATGATGCCATCGACATCCTGCACAAGCACCGACAGCCTATGCCGAGTGATTGTTTGCACTGGTGCCATCTTATTTCGCTCCCTCTGTTTCATCTTCGAGTGTCGTCAACACTTCGTGAATTGCTTCTGGGGTTTCCGCGGCGGATTCCTCCATGTCGAAGAACGGCCGCATCCCGAGCGCGTACTGCATGTCTGAGTTCGAAGCGCCCGCAGCGACCATCGGCCAAACCTGTGCGTCCTCGCCGACGATGAACTCAACTACGACCGGCCGATCATTGATACCGCGCGCCCACTCAATCGCGGGGACGACGTCCTCTTCCTTCGTGACGCGAACAGCCTGCGCCCCGAGTGCCTCAGAGAGCTTCACAAAGTCAGGGACGTATGCCTCTTCCCCACCGAGCTTGGTGTGCGAGTAGTTGCCTTCATAGAACAACGTTTGCCACTGGCGGACCATGCCGAGGTTGCCGTTGTTAATCAGGCAGACCTTGATTGGCAAGCCCTCCATCGCCGCGGTGGTGATCTCCTGGTTCGTCATCTGGAAACAACCATCACCGTCGACGGCCCATACCTCTTTATCGGGCATCGCGGCCTTCGCACCCATAGCGGCTGGAACCGCATACCCCATGGTGCCGGCGCCGCCGGAGCTCAACCAGTGACGAGGTTTATCGAAGTCCAGGAACTGCGCTGACCACATCTGGTGCTGGCCAACGCCGGACGCGTAAATCGCATCCTTTCCGACGGTCTTCGACAGCATCTCGATCACAAACTGCGGAGAAAGCTTCCCATCGTCTTGCTTGTCGTACCCACGCGGGAACCGCTCCTGGAGATCCTGAAGCCGCTCCATCCAGGCGTCTATCTTCGGCGCCGGAGTATTCGGCGAGCCTGTAAACGCTGCAGTGAGCTGAGCAAGCACCTTCTTCGCATCACCGACGATCGGCACATCAACTGGACGAATCTTCCCGATCTCTGCCGGGTCGATGTCAGCGTGAATCGTGTCCGCGTGAGGCGCGAAAGTGTCAACGTCGCCGGTCACGCGGTCATCAAACCTGGTTCCGATTGCGATCAGGAGATCCGCTTCCTGCAGGGCACCAACCGCCGGCACGGTGCCGTGCATGCCAGGCATGCCCATGTAGCACGGATGGTCCTGCGGGAATGCGCCCAACGCCATCAAGGTAGTCACCACTGGGATGCCAGTGGCCTCGACAAGCTCAAGCAGCTCCTTGTTCGCAGCAGACTTGACGACGCCACCACCGATATACAACACCGGCCGCTTCGCCTGCGAGATTCGCTCCGCAGCCTTCATTACCTGTTCGCTGAGCGGCTCGTCAGCGGGAACATACCCAGTCTCGAGCAGTTTCGGCGGCCACGAGAACTCCATGAGCTGTGCCTGAACATCCTTCGGGATGTCCACAAGCACCGGACCCGGACGGCCACTAGATGCGATGTGGAATGCAGTTGCAATCACACTCGGGATCTCGTTGACGTCCGTGACCATGATGTTGTGCTTAGTGATTGGCATCGTAATGCCACGAATATCCGCCTCTTGGAACGCGTCGGTTCCGATCATTGACGAACCTACCTGGCCGGTGATGGCAACAATCGGGACCGAGTCCAGATAAGCGTCACCGATCGGTGTGACAAGGTTTGTGGCCCCCGGCCCGGAAGTGGCGATGCACACGCCAACCTTTCCAGAAGCAACCGCGTACCCTTCTGCGGCGTGGCCTGCACCTTGCTCATGGCGAACCAGCACATGCCGCAGCTTCTCTGCTGCGAACAGTGCGTCGTAAAGAGGAAGCACCGCGCCACCGGGGAGGCCAAAGACAATCTCGGTACCTAGCTCCTCAAGACTGCGAACGACAGCGTCGGCTCCGGTGATCAGCGGCGCGGTGCGCTCATCACCAGGCTGCGTCGATGCATTCGTCGGGGGCTTGTGTGAAGCAACCACGATGTCGAGCTCCTTAGTGTTTCAAATAACAACAACCATCGAATCAGATCTAAAACAAAAGCCCCCGACCAAGCCGTGTGGCTGTCGAGGGCGCTTGAGTTCGCGACTGACTAGGCAAGCAGTCCGCTACGGCAAGCGCCGGTGCGGAATAAGAATGACTAGTACGTGCGAAATGATCATGAGTTGAATCATACACATTCCACAGGGGAATGTGAGGGATTTGGATTATTATTCAAAAACTATGCCGATGTCATACATTGCCGAACAGATTTGGCGCTGGTTCGCGGAGACGGGGATCAACCTCGCTCTCCTGCTCACACTCGCATTTTTAGTGCCACGAGCTGGCCGTTTCCTGAACCGTCACGCTGAGCGGCAGGTCAAAGAGTCTGGTGAGACGGACGAATCGAAGGGCCGCCTAGCAATCGTGGGCGTCGGTGTATACATCGCCCAGATGGTTGCCTACTTCTTGATTTTCGTCTTTGCACTGCAACAACTCGGCTTTTCACTCGCCGGTGCCGCCATCCCCGCAACGGTTGTATCGGCAGCCATCGGTTTTGGCGCACAGAACATCATCGCGGATTTCCTGGCGGGTTTCTTCATCCTCAGCGAAAAGCAATTTGGTGTGGGCGACTACGTCGCATTTCAGGGCAATGGGATTGACGTCTCCGGAGAGGTCATCCAGATTACAATGCGCGCAACTCAAATCCGGACCATCGAGCAATCGACCATCTCTATTCCGAACTCGACGGCACGCATATGCATCAACCAATCCAACTACTGGTCCAGCGCGGTCGTCGTCATTCCTGTCCCACTGCTCGGTTCAACGTCTGCGGAAGAGGCGTTAAAGAGGACCCTCACCGCGGCGCAGCGCGCGATTGCGCAACCCGACATTGCCGACGCCACCATCGACGAGGTCGAAGTACAACCCGCAGTAGCGGTAAACGCCCCCGCAACTGTCGGAAGCTCATGGACCGTGGATATGCGCGTGATGGTTCGCACTCAACCATTGATGCAGTGGAAGGTGGAGCGCGCAATCCGCATGGCGATCCTCGACGAGTTTTGGAACGAGTACGGCGCGGCAACAACATTCGAGGGCGCACTGGTGCAAGGTTTGGAACAACCGACCAGGCACTTTGATGTGCAAACGCCCACAGAGCGTATTCCAGAGTCCTTTCCTCAGACGCAGAAGCTGCCCGCGACAGACCCAGTGCCCCAAGATCCGGCAGCAGTTGATGACTTGACGCTTACTGATGACGACGCACCTGAACCGAAGCGCGTATTCCGCGGAATTATGCGTATGTCCACAGCGTTCCTCCTCGCGGGGTTCGCCATTCTGCTCATTGTCCGCGGCCTCATGTTGCAACCCGCGGAGGAAAGCAACGCAAATTCCGGTGTTTGGGCGCCACCTGCCCGGCCGGTTGCATCCACGAGCGCCCCCATGCCTGCCACCCAAGAAGAGATCCCCACGTCCGACGTCACCACTACTATTCCAACAGCCACGCCAACCACCGAAGCAACCACGCCTTCATCCACAACGACCGAGTCGGAATCATCTGATTGGACGTCCGAAACATCCACATACGAACGACCGGAACCGGTGGCCACGCCAGCTACTCAGGAAGAGACGGCGACGGACGAAGTGGACGTCGATAAAGAGCAACTCCCGCAGCCGTAACAAGATTGGCTAGCATAACTTGCATGACTGACTCGCCCACCACCTTTCGCCCTAGCAAACAACACGTCATTGCGGTTGTCCTCATGACAGGCATCGCGTTGATCGGAATTTCCTGGGCTCCGCTCATTCTTGGCTGGCTGCTGATCATTCCGCTCGCGTGGTTGCTCTGGATCTTCACCGCCTCCACCACGATCAGCGAACGCGGCATTGCTCTGCGGTACATGGTGAAGCCAAACGTGACCATCGCCTGGTCTGACCTGGCGGGAATTGCATTTCAGGGTGCGAAGGCGAAGGCCACAACTCTTGACGGGGCATCGCACACCATGCCCGGCGTGACCTTTAATATGCTACCGGAACTTGCAGAAGCTTCCCGGGGCCGAATCACGGACGTCATCACGCAGGCGCAGGAAGCCGCCGACGGAAAATATGAAATCATCAACAAAGACGGCAATAAAGTATTAATGTCGCGAGAAGCCTACGACGAATACGTCAAGGCACACCCTGATCTGCCCGGGCCACGGCCCGAGCCCGCGCCACGTACAAAGGAGTAAGCCGTGATCCCTCTCCGCTCACGAGTCACAACCATTGGCCGCCAAGCTGCAGGCGCACGTGCACTATGGCGAGCAACCGGTACAGAAGAAAATGAGTTCGGCAAGCCGATTGTTGCCATCGTCAACTCATACACGCAGTTCGTTCCTGGCCACGTGCACCTCAAAGAGGTAGGGGAAATTGTTGTGGAAGCTGTACGCGCCGCTGGCGGTGTGCCGAAAGAATTCAACACCATCGCCGTCGACGACGGTATCGCCATGGGTCATTCCGGCATGCTCTACTCCCTGCCCAGCCGCGAGATCATCGCGGATTCGGTGGAGTACATGGTCAACGCCCACACCGTCGACGCAATGGTATGCATCTCCAACTGTGACAAGATCACACCGGGCATGCTGAATGCTTCACTGCGGCTTAACATCCCTACGGTTTTCGTCTCCGGCGGCCCGATGGAATCAGGCAAGCCAATTAACGTTGGTGGCGTCGAAAAGCCAGCCTCCGACCTTGTTGACGCCATCGCGCTTTCCGCAAACGATGCTGTCTCCGATAACGAACTCGATGCCATCGTCGAAGGCGCCTGCCCTACCTGTGGATCGTGCTCCGGCATGTTCACCGCTAACTCCATGAACTGCCTTACCGAAGCGCTCGGCCTTTCACTGCCTGGCAACGGCACCACTCTTGCCACGCACACAGCGCGCCGTGAGCTGTTCGAAAAAGCTGGCGCCACCATCGTTGACCTGTGCAACCGCTACTACGGAGAAGGCGACACCTCAGTATTGCCGCGCGAGATCGCAACCGTGCACGCGTTCCGCAACGCAATGGCTCTCGACATGGCCATGGGTGGATCGACGAACACGATTCTGCACATCCTTGCGGCCGCGCAAGAGGGCGAGGTGAACTTCTCACTCGCGGATATCGACGACCTGTCCCACCACATCCCGTGCCTGTCAAAGGTTGCTCCAAACGGCACAGCCCACGTCGAAGATGTCCACCGCGCCGGAGGCATCCCAGCAATCCTCGGCGAGCTCCACCGCGGCGGACTGCTACACGAGGACGTGCACTCAATTGTCTACGACTCCCTCGACGAGTGGCTCAAGGACTGGGATATCCGTGGCACCGGCGCATGTGAAGAAGCCATCGAACTCTTCCACGCCGCGCCGGGTGGCAAGCGAACCACGCAGGCATGCTCGCAGTCAGCGCGGTGGCCGAGCCTGGATACCGATGCCATCCGTGGCGTGATCCACGATGTCGACCACCCGTTTGCTTCTGACGGCGGCTTGGTCGTCCTGCGTGGCAACCTTGCTCCGGACGGCGCGATCCTCAAAACTGCAGGTGTTGAAGAAGGTCTCTGGGAGTTCTCGGGACCGGCGCATGTTGTGGACTCGCAAGAGCAGGCGGTGTCGATGATCTTGGCACACGAAGTACTTGAGGGTGAGGTTGTCGTGATCCGCTACGAAGGACCCGCGGGTGGGCCAGGCATGCAGGAGATGCTTCACCCCACTTCCTTCTTGAAAGGTGCCGGACTGGGCACGAAGTGCGCCCTGATTACCGACGGCCGATTCTCCGGCGGCACGTCAGGACTTTCCATCGGACACATCTCACCCGAGGCTGCCCACGGTGGCCTCATCGGCCTGATCGAAAACGGCGATACCGTTTCGATCTCAGTGTCTCGGCGCGAGCTCACCCTCGATGTCGACGAAGACGTCCTGGAAAAGCGCCGTGAAGCAATGGAAGCCTCCGAGCACCCGTGGACACCAAATCGTGTCCGCGAAGTGTCGAAGGCTCTCAAGGTGTACGCAAAGATGGCAACGTCCGCCGACAAGGGCGCCGTCCGCCAGCTCGACTAGCGGGCAGTCGTGGTTAGGCGAGCGGGTTTACCCCGGCGCCGAACCACCACAGCGCACCAGCTGCGGCTAACCCAAGGACTGCGAAAATCCAGGAGCTTGCCAGTGGTCGGCGCGCCCACGAGCGGGTCGCGTCGACGCCGTACAGGCCAGGGCCAGCAAACTGCAGCGCGAGCACCACACCGAAAAGCACTGCTGCCAAGACTGTTGCTGGTTCCCACTCGAACACGTTCAGGCCAACTCCGCTCACAACAATGCTGTGTAAAACGGCAAAGCCAGTAACTGCGATGCCCACCATCGCTGCAACTGGCGTCAACAGCCCTAGCAGCAAGAAGACACCTGCGGCGAGCTGCAACGTCGGCAGGATGATAGCCAGGCCGTCGGTAAATGCGTAGCCCTGCGCAGCAAATTCTGCTTCCAGCCCACCGATACCAGCCGAATCGCCTAGACGGAAGAACACCGCAATCGCTTGCAGGATGAGCGCGAGCCCGATGGTAAGGCGCGCAATCAGCAAGCCAAAGTCGAGCGTACCGCGCTTTGCGTGCTCAACCTTCTCCTCTTCCAGGTCAGAGTCAGCGGCAACATCTGGTTGCGCATAGGTCGTCGGCACCGAATCGAGCGTGTTGTTGGCAACAACCGTTTCGGTCGCCGGTGTGGCATCGAAGCCGCCCGGAGCGTCGGCGTTTGGAAACACCTCAGTGGGAGCAGCCTTCCCCGTCATCGAATAGATTCCCTGAGCCGAGTCGCCTCGAGCCGATCCCTGAAACTCAGGAATGCCTTCGAGTCCACTTACATCCTCGGGTGTAGCATCGCGCAAGTTTTTATCAGTCATGCCTAGCAATCTAGAACAAATCTGTCCGATTACGAGCCTGTACGTCGGCGCGCCACAAAACTTCTTGCCCTAAGAGACGCTACCTTCGTTCAAACGTAGCCCCAGAAGCTGGGCCTCTGAACAAAATTAGGTTGAAATCTGTTGTAGTTACTAACATCTCATCACATGCATCGATTCAGTTGGCTTGATGAACACGACACTGAAATTTGGCTCACTATGTGGGCAATGATCTCGTGGATCCCTGCCCGCCTTGACGAAGCACTCAAGGCCAATGAGAGCATGAATCTGTCTGACTACCTTGCACTGGTAGAGATCGCACAAGCTGACGATCAGAAGATCACGATGAGCCAACTCGCGAAGGCAACACAGATGTCTGCATCACGCTTGTCCCATATCGTCGCACGTTTGGAGAGACGTGGGCTCGTGGCGCGAAGCCAAGACTCGACGGACCGCCGCACCAACATCGCCACGCTCACCAAAGACGGCGTCGAATTCATCGTGCGGTCCACGCCCGGTTACCTTCAGAAGCTCCGCGAGCTCGTATTCGATTCCATTACGCCGGAAGAGGCCGACCAACTCAACCGAATCATGAAGAAGATCGTCGCCAAGGCAGGACCAGACCATTAGGGCACGAGCCTAGCCAAGGTAACAGTTCCGTAACGCTTTGGCGTGCATCTCATTCTTTTTGACGCCAGCTTCTCCCTCCACACGTCCCCTCACCTCCCCCGTCTGATCACCTGGCAACTTCTCCCTTACTACCAGGCGGTTTATTCGATAGTCACGACCCACGCCCACCAAGGCCGAACGCTTATCAGCGCCACTCCCCAGAGCCTTTAACACTACTGTTCCGTCCGTTTTATGGTGTGCGCTGGAGAAATGCCTTTGGTACCATCAACTCCCGTTCGGTGGACGTTGCAATAACGCCACCGCTAAATATTTATATCGATTTCTACATATTCAATAGGGACAAAGTTTTATGCGTAAATCTATCCGTGTGGCGCTCGCGTTCGTGGGGTTGCTCGTCGGAGCTGGCTTCGCATCCGGCCAGGAAGTGATTCAGTACTTCCTCGCGTACGGGTACTGGGGCCTTGTCGGCTCGATTGTTGCTGGCATCATTATCGTCGTCGTCGGCTCGACGCTCTTCCAGTTGGGTTCTTTCTACCTCGCTGACGACCACAGCGCCGTCTTTAAGAACGTATCAAAGCCACTTGTATCGAAATTTATGGACGTCGCCACGATGTTCACCCTTTTTGCGATCGGCTTCGTCATGGTCGCCGGTGCAGGCTCGAACCTTGACCAACAGTTCGGGCTCCCAACTTGGGTGGGCGCGGCCATCATGACCGTCCTGCTTGTCCTTTCGGGGTTCCTGGACGTCGACAAGCTCACGAACGTCATTTCCATCATCACGCCATTTCTTATCGTCGCGGTGATCGTGGCGCTGATGATCACGCTGGTGAACATGCCAGACAACATCAGCCAAATCAACGAGCTCTCCATGCAGAACGCCCCTGCTACAGGTGTGGGCAACAACTGGTTGCTCTCCGCTGTCAACTACGCAACGCTATGCATCATCATGGCTGTTTCGATGATCCTCGTCATTGCGGGCTCGCAGCTCAACCCTCGCGAAGCCGGCATTGGCGGATTGCTTGGCGGGTTCATCTTTGCAACCCTACTGGTCATCCTGAATTTCATCATTTTCATGAACATGGAAGGCGTCTACGGCGCCGACTTCCCACTGCTCATGGTGTTTGACAACATGCACCCAGCGGTCGGCTTCGTCGTCTCGCTGCTGATCTACTTGATGATCTACAACACCGCGGTAGGCATGTTCTACGCCATGGCGCGGCGTCTCGCTCATGGCCGTCAGGAAAAGTTCCGACTGATCTACTTCATCGTGGTCGGCATTGGCTTCGCGCTGTCTTTCATCGGTTTCTCGGCCCTCGTTGGTTGGGTCTACCCTGTCGTTGGCTATCTCGGACTTGTGCTCTCGATCGTTATGATTATTTCCTGGTTTAAGGATCGTGGACGTATCGCGGCAGAGACCAAACGACGTGAGCGCCTCGCAGAGCTCGCAGAAACCGCGCTGGACCCAGCAGAAAGCGAACTGTCCGCGAAGGAGCGCGAAGAGGTCGAAGACCTGGTCACCGAGTCTCACGTTGGTGACACACACCTGTGGCAATCCGTCCAGGAGGAAGTCGCTGCGGATCTCCACGCTGATCCAGAGAATGAGTTCTCGCTCGACGACGCACCGGCACTCGACCCCGACTCCGAGGAGTACGACGGTGCACCTGGTGACGCCGACTCACACGACGACCCAATCGACTGGGAGGCCTACTCAGAGATGTACGAAACTGGCACGTTCCCAGCCGTCACCGACGAGGACGTCAAGAACGCATCGAAGGGCAAATAGATCCGTTTCGTTGCAGTACATGGAAGAGCCCCCGCACCGGTTCAAATCGGCGCGGGGGCTCCTTTATGCGATGTAGCTTAGGACAGCTTCTTCGCGATCAGCTTGTTCACCTGACCAGGATCAGCCTTGCCCTGCGTTGCCTTCATCACGGCACCGACAATCGCGCCGGTTACCTTCTTGTTGCCGGCTCGGTACTTCTCAACGATGTCCGGGTTGGCAGCCAATGCGTCGTCGACAGCCTTTTCGATAGCGCCATCATCACGCACGACCTCGAGGCCACGAGCAGCGACAACCTCGTCAACATGGCCCTCGCCAGCAATCACGCCGTCGATAGCCTGGCGACCCAGTTTGGTCGTCAGCTTGCCTTCTTTCACCAACTCGACCACACGAGCAACGTCCTTTGGCGTCACTCCAACCGCGTCAAGATCCTTGCCGAGCTCGTTTGCCTTGCTCTGAATGTACGACACCCACCAAGCACGCGCCTCGTCAGGAGTCGTACCTTCCTCGACTGTATCCACAACCAGATCCAACGCGCCAGCGTTCACCAAATCGCGGAACTCCTTCTCAGGCAACTGCCACTCTTCCTGGATTCGCGCCCGGCGCACCCACGGAAGCTCCGGAAGCGTCTTGCGGATCTCCTCCACCCACTCAGGCTTCGCGATAACTGGGGGCAGGTCTGGGTCGTTGAAGTAGCGGTACTCAGAGGCCTCTTCTTTTGGACGCCCCTTCGACGTCGAGCCATCCTTCTCCTGGTAGTGGCGGGTCTCCTGCACAATCTCTTCGCCGTTGACGAGCGCCTGTGCCTGACGCATCATCTCGAAGCGGACGGCCTGCTCAACCGACTTCAAGGAGTTGATGTTCTTCGTCTCCGTACGGGTACCGAACTTCTCCTGACCAATCGGGCGTAGCGAAACGTTCGCATCACAGCGCATCGACCCCTGGTCCATGCGTGCATCAGAGACACCGAGAGCCTTCACAAGCTCGCGGAGCGCGCCAACGTACGCACGAGCGACCTCGGGAGCACGCTCCCCTGCACCGATAATCGGCTTCGTCACGATCTCAATGAGCGGAACACCAGCGCGGTTACAGTCAACCAACGAGGCCGTCGCACCCGTGATGCGCCCCGAGGCAGACCCGAGGTGAGTCAGCTTACCGGTGTCTTCTTCCATATGCGCGCGCTCAATTTCAACGCGGTACTCAGTACCGTCATCGAGCAGGACATCCAGGTAGCCGTCGTACGCGATCGGCTCGTCGTACTGCGAAATCTGGTAGTTCTTCGGCTGATCCGGGTAAAAGTAGTTCTTACGCGCGAAGCGCGAGCTTTCCGCAATCTTGCAGTTCAGCGCAAGGCCGATCTTGATTGCCCACTCAACGCCCTTTGCATTAACGACGGGCAATGCGCCAGGCAACCCAAGCGACACCGGGTCGACGTTGGTGTTTGGCGCCGCACCGAAGTGGGCTGAAGATGTCGAGAACATCTTGGTCTCGGTTGCTAACTCAACGTGTACCTCCAACCCCATAACCGGGTCGAATTTTTTCAGTACTTCGTCGTAATCCATCAGGTCGTACGCAGTCATAGTGTTCTAGTGTAGTGCTCTCCTAGTTCTCCGTGTCGCTTGGCGCGCCAATAGCACGTTTCCGCTGGTCTACGGAGCGACAGATGAACGCAAATACCGCACCGGAGAGGTTGTGCCATACAGAAAACACTGCCGCTGGAAGTGCCGCGACTGGGTTCATGTACTGTGCGGCAAGTGTGGCGGCTAGGCCGGAGTTCTGCATCCCAACCTCGACAGCCATTGTTCGAGAAGCGGTTTCCGGCTGACGCGTGACCTTTCCAGTCAGGTAGCCCAGCAGGTACCCCAGGATGTTGTGGATTGCTACACACAGCAGCACCAAGAGACCAGCCTCTGCAAGTTTCTCACGGGAGCCCTGCACGACAATCGCCACGATCATCGAGATCGCAATCACAGAGACCCACGGCAGCGCAGGCAAGATGGCGTCAACAAGCTGAGGCAGCACGAGGCGCACGACGAGACCGAGCACGATTGGAACGATGACCATCTTGACGATCGACAGCGCCATTGCTGCTGCACTCACTGGCATGTGCTGACCTGCCAGCCACAGAGTCAACAGCGGCGTCATTATTGGTGCAAGCAGCGTCGATACCGACGTCATAGTGACCGACAAAGCTACGTCACCACGGGAAAGGTAGCTAACGACGTTGGATGACGTCCCGCCTGGTGCGCACCCAACCAAGATCACACCTGCCGCGATTTCAGACGGCAGACCGAGCACCACAGTGATAGCTACTGCAATTGCAGGCATGATGACGAACTGCGCAACCACACCGATGAGTACCGGGAGCGGACGCGAAAAAACGAGAC
Source organism: Corynebacterium lipophilum (assembly GCF_024102595.1). Lineage (NCBI taxonomy): Bacteria > Bacillati > Actinomycetota > Actinomycetes > Mycobacteriales > Corynebacteriaceae > Corynebacterium > Corynebacterium lipophilum. The sequence goes on along the minus strand of NZ_JAEUWV010000010.1, from coordinate 16,982 downwards.
GAAAATCAACTGGACGCAAGGTAAGCCCCATGCCGAACATCACAATGCCCAGGAGCCACGTAGTCCAACCAGAAATTGGGGCCACCGCGCCAGGTGCTGCTGCACCAAGCGCGAAGCCAATCAGTACTAGCACGGGGAAGCCCAGCGTTGCGAAGTATGCAGCGCGGTCCTGGGCAGTCCCGCTAGATGGTTCTCTTTTCTCACCTACCGAAACAGTCATAGGTCAGACTATAGACACACAAAAGGAGCGCCCGCGCCAGTTTCCGCAAAAATCTTTTGCACTGGCGCGGGCGCTCCACCCAAAAATTTCTTATCCAAACATGCTTCGTGCAGTTTTATACCGGTGTTCCGGAACCGTCTTCAGGTGTGCCACCGCGGACTCGAGCGGCACGAGGTCGATATCCTCACCGTGCAGAGCTACACAGGTATCAAAGTTGCCTTCGTGTGCGGCACGGGCTGCGTGCACGCCGTAACGGGTGGCAAGCACTCGGTCATACGCCGTTGGCGTACCACCGCGCTGGATGTGCCCCAGCACCGTAGTTCGGACATCGTAACCAAGGCGGCGCTTAATCTCGTCAGCGATGATCTGCCCCATCCCGTTGAAGGTCTTGTGGCCGAACTCGTCTTCCTCACCGAGGCCTGCATCCATCGTGCCCTCTTTCGGGATAGCGCCTTCGGCGACAACGATGATGCCGTACTTCTCTCCCATCTGGAAGCGGCGCTCCATTGCCTTGCAAATATCTGCAATGTCGAATGGGTCCTCAGGGATGACCGTGTAGTGTGCACCACCTGCCATACCGGCATGGAGTGCAATCCAGCCGACGTGGCGGCCCATCACTTCGACGATCAAGATGCGGTTGTGTGATTCCGCAGTCGTATGCAGGCGGTCAATCGCGTCGGTAGCAACCGATACTGCGGTGTCAAAGCCGAACGTGTAGTCAGTTGCGGCAACGTCGTTGTCAATGGTCTTTGGAACGCCGACAACCGGAATGCCATTATCGGACAACCACTTGGCACCTTTGAGGGTACCTTCGCCGCCAATGGCGATCAGGGCGTCGATACCGGCGTCATCCATATTCGCCTTAATAGTGTCGATACCGGCTTTGAACTTGTCGGGGTGCAAACGGCCGGTCCCCAGGATGGTGCCGCCGCGCAGCAAAATCGAATCGATAAACGCATCGTCGTACAGGTCAATCCTGCGGTCTTCCATCAGCCCGACCCAGCCATCGAGGTACCCGACAACTGTCGAGCCATATTCCGCGCTGGCAGTTCGGACGATTCCGCGAATGACGGCGTTCAGCCCTGGGCAGTCGCCGCCGGAGGTAAGAGTGGCAAGTCGCATACACACAACCCTAGCGCTTTCAAGGCAAAAGGGCTTATTCCGCATGCCCAAAAATCAAATTACCCCTGGTCACAGGCATCAAATTGATGCTCCCATTCACACACAAATCCACAACATAGGCGATTAAGGTGTTATCAAAATGAAAACGACCCCGCGGCAGTAACCTGCGGGGTCGTGGTGGATATGCCAGATAAGAATGCTAGCGTCCAGCCTCAAACGCCGCACCAACACGGTACAGGCGCTCATCTTCAAAAGCAGGAGCAATAATCTGCAGGCCAACAGGAAGACCAGTATCGCTTGCCGTCCCCGCAGGTACGCTCATGCCCGGGAGGCCTGCCAGGTTCAACGGCAAGGTGAAGAGGTCAAAGTTGTACATTGCCAACGGATCGTCGACCTTCTCCCCGATCTTGAACGCAGTCTGAGGAACGGCAGGGCCAGCGATGACATCCACCTTCTCAAACGCCCGACGGAAATCCTGCGCGATGAGGGTACGCACACGCTGCGCCTGCAGGTAGTAGGCGTCGTAGTAACCAACAGACAACGCATACGTGCCGAGGATGATGCGACGCTTCACCTCCGGACCAAAGCCGTCACCACGGGACGACGCCATAACCTCTTCCGCAGAGTGCTTGCCGTCGTCACCCGTGCGCAGGCCATAGCGCATACCGTCAAAGCGCGCTAGGTTCGACGAAACCTCGGACATCTGGATGATGTAGTACGCACCCATAACGTCGTCGAAGCTCGGGCAGTCCACTTCGACGATCTCTGCGCCCTGACGTTCGAACTGTGCAAAGGCGGCGTCGATACGCTCAGTGACGCCTGGCTGGGTACCTGGGCGCGAGAACTGCTTCACGCGCCCGATCTTCACGCCAGACAGATCGCCCGAAGCGCCCTGCTCGGCGGCAGCTGCGAGCTCCTGTACCGGAGTATCAACGCTTGTGGCGTCGAACTCGTCGTGGCCGCCAATAATCTCGTGCAGCAACGCCGTGTCGAGGACGTTGTTCGCACACGGTCCAACCTGATCCAGCGATGACGCACAAGCGATCACACCGTAGCGGGAAACACCGCCGTACGTCGGCTTCACACCGACGGTGCCTGTCAGCGATGCGGGCTGACGAATAGAGCCACCGGTATCAGTGCCAATACCAATTGGTGCCTGGCCAGAGGCAAGTGCAGCAGCGGTACCACCGCCAGATCCACCCGGAACACGCTCGAGGTCATGCGGGTTACGGGTGACCTGATAGGCGGAGTTCTCAGTGGAGGAACCCATCGCAAACTCGTCGAGGTTCGTCTTGCCCAGAATTGGGATACCGGCCTCGCGCAACTTGCGGACTACCGTAGCGTCGTACGGGCTGCGGTATCCCTCAAGCATCTTCGATGCAGCGGTGGTCGGAGCATCCGTCGTCACCAGCAAATCCTTCAGCGCCAGTGGTACACCAGCCAGCTTTGAAGCCGGCGGCTTACCAGCAGCAACCTGGGCATCCACCGCGTCTGCCGCAGCGAGAGCCTCCTCGGCGCCGACATGCAGGAATGCCCCAAGCTCGTTATCAGTCTCCGCAATGCGGTCCAGGAATGCCTGGGTAACCTCGCGCGACGTCAGCTCGCCGGATTGGATCTTCTGTGCAAGCACGTGAGCTGGAAGCGACACAATGCCTTCAGATGGAAGCGTGTACTCAGTCATGCCTACTCACTTTCTCCAAGGATCTGTGGAACTACGAAGCGCTCTTCATCAACTTCAGGGGCCTGGTCAAGGGCCTGCGCCTGCGTCAACGTCTTCTTCTCGACGTCCGGCCTCATGCCAGCGTCAATCGAGTGGGGGTGGCTCATCGGCTCCACCCCATCAGTGTCGACCTGTTGCACCTTCGAAACAGCGTCAACAATGGTGTCGAGCTGCTGGGCGATCTGGTCAAGCTCATCCTCCTGCAACGCAATTCGCGCAAGGCGTGCGATGCGGGAGACCTCATCGCGTGAAATCTCAGCCAATGTGAAGTCCAATCTTTACCGTAGGTTAGCCACTAAAACGTGTTCATTCTACGTTATCCCCAGAACCCGCATCGCACTAGGCAACACCACACCATCGCCCCATCCCTTTTCGCCTCATTTTTACAATTGCATGCATATATTCATGTAATTGGCAGCATGCTGTCCGTATGCAGTGCTATAAAAGAGCCTATGTCTTACCTCGTACGAGTGACCTTGCCCGACCTACCCGGCAGTCTTGGCGAACTCGCGGAAGCCTTCGGCGTAATCGACGCAAATATTCAGTCCGTCGACATCGTCGAGACTGATCCAAGCGGTACCGTCACTGACGACATTGTCGTCAGCCTGCCCACCGGAACGATGGTCGACGCACTCATTACAGCAGCTTCAGCCATCGACGGCGTTGAAGTTGATTCGATCCGCCCGTTCACTGGGCGCGTTGACCGCAGTGGGCACATCCGGATGCTGGCGAAAATCGCCGAGCTTGCAAACAATCCGAAGCAGGCACTCGACGAGTTAACCGTGATGATCCCCCAGGCAATGACCTCTTCCTGGGCCGTGGTGCTGAAGCACACCCCCGAAGGACTCGACCGCCTGTGCGCCTCCCAGGCTGCACCAGAAGATGACCAATCCCACCCAATCATGCCGCCGCTCGAGCATGCGCGGGTGCTCGTTCCGGACAATGACACGTGGACACCAGAATCGTGGTGGCAACTCGATACCGCGCTTGCCATCACTCCCCTCGGCGCCTCCGAGTACATTCTCGTCGTTGGTCGCATCGGCGGCCCTGATTTCCTTGCATCAGAGGTAGCTCAGATCGGAGACTTGGGAACCATCATCGGTTCGATAATTTCCTAGTCTTCAACTCCTTCTGGCCCCTGTTCGAGCAGGCGCGTGAACTCTTCCTCGTTGAGAATCCTGAGGCCGAGCTCACGCGCCTTTTGCTCTTTTGAACCGGCATTTTCGCCGACGACCACAAAGTCCGTCTTCTTTGACACAGACCCCGACGCCTTACCACCACGCGACACGATCGCTTCTTTCGCGCCATCACGTGTGTATTCCTCGAGCGTGCCCGTCACCACCACGGTGATCCCCTCAAGGGTTTGCGGAGCAACGTCGGCGGCATCAACTTCCATCGTCACGCCAGCAGCTGTCCACTTTTCGACGATCTCGCGGTGCCAGTCAACGCGGAACCACTCTTGGAACGATTCCGCAATGATGGCGCCTACTCCGTCTGTTTGCGCAAGGTCCTCCAGTGGGGCGTCGACAAGCGCTTCCATGCTGCCGTAACGGGAGGCGAGTGCACGAGCTGCGGTCGGACCGACGTGTCGAATTGAAAGCGCGACGAGGACTCGCCAGAAATCGGCATTTTTCGCAGTGTCGAGGTTCTCCAGCAGCTTACGGCCAGAGGCATTTACCGCACCTTTCTTCGTGGTGTAGACCTGTGACTTCTTGAGGTCTTCCTCTGTGAGATCAAACAGGTCACCCTCGTCTTGGATCACACCTGTGTCAATCATGTCCTGCGCGCCCTTCTCGCCCAGCGCCTCAATGTCAAAGGCGCCACGACTGGCGAGGTACTTCAGGCGTTGCGCCAGCTGGGCCGGGCATGAGCGCGTATTCGGGCAGCGCCAGTCCGCATCCCCTTCCTTCGCAGGCGCCAAGGTTGCCCCGCAACTTGGGCACTCCGCGGGGAACACGAACTCCCGCTCCTCTCCAGTGCGAAGATCTGCGACGGGACCCAACACCTCAGGGATAATCTCGCCAGCTTTACGCACTACGACCGTGTCACCAATGAGGACGCCCTTGCGGCGGACCTCGGTCGGATTGTGCAACGTCGCCATGGCGACAGTCGTACCAGACACAAAGACCGGCTCCATTACCGCGTACGGTGTTACGCGACCAGTTCGCCCAACGGAAACCTCAATATCGAGCAGTTTCGTCGTGACCTCCTCCGGCGGGTACTTGTACGCAATCGCCCACCGTGGCGCCCGCGACGTCGCTCCTAGTTGGCGCTGTTCCTCAACCGCATCGACTTTTACAACGAGCCCATCCATCTCGTGGATCGCGTCGTGGCGGTGCTGTTCCCAATAGCGAACGGCATCCACCACCGCGTCAGCAGTTGCTGCGCGCTTTGTATACTCCGAAACTGGTAGGCCCCAGGCGGCCATTTGCTCATAAGCTTCGTGTTGGGTTGCCGGAGCAAACCCCTCACGTGCGCCGATACCATGGCAAATCATGCGCAGTTTGCGCTTTTTCACATCCTCGGGATCCTTTTGACGCAAGCCTCCGGCAGCCGCGTTGCGCGGATTCGCGAACGGTTTCCCGCCCTCTTCGATGCGAGCAGCGTTGAGATCTGGGAAGTCCTCGGGCCGGATAAAAACTTCCCCTCGCACCTCGACTAGCGCCGGGGCATCGCCCTGCAGCTGGTGCGGAATATCTTCAATGACCTTTGCATTGGCCGTAATGTCCTCGCCCACGCGCCCGTCACCACGCGTAGCAGCGCGAACCAGCTCGCCGTTTTCATACACGAGGTCGATCGAAAGCCCGTCGATCTTGAGCTCTGTCAGATACGGGCCCGGCGCCTTTGCCAGCCAGTCTCGTAGCTCTGCCTCCGAGAAAACATTATCTAGGCTCATCATCCGTTCGAGGTGCTCGACATCGTCGAATGCACCGCCGGTCGGCGCACCGACCTGCATCGTCGGTGAGTCCGGAACAGCGAGCTCGGGGTGCTCTTCCTCAAGTCGCACCAAGCGCTGGAAAAGCTCATCAAACTCGGCGTCACTAATAACGGGTTGGCTGTTGTAGTACAGATCCCGATGGTGGCGAACTTGGCTGGCAATCTCATCCCAGAGTCGACGCACATCGACGTCATTAGCAGGCAATTCGTTCACATTTTCGTTCATAACGTGCAAGTCTAGCGTCTCTGTCCGACACGGTTAGTAAGGTAATGTGCATGGCTTTCTTCGACGCATCCCGCATGATGTCCTTCGACCTCGAGACGACTTCTGTGAACCCACGCACTGCTCGTATTGTGACGTCCTCCCTTGTCACGATCGACGGTGCGCAGGCGAACGCGCACGAGGCGCTCGCGGACCCAGGGGTTGAGATCCCCGCAGAGGCTGCCGCGGTCCACGGCATCACCACGGAGTACGCCCGCGCGCACGGCCGCCCGCACGATGAGGTCTTGCAAGAAACAGTTGACATGATTAAGCGCGGTTGGGAGGACGGCCTCACTCTCATCGTTTTTAACGCGCCGTATGACCTTTCTGTGCTGCGACAGCTCACCGGAGACTTCACTGTAACCGGCCCGGTTTTCGACCCTCTCGTCATCGACCGGGCGAAGGACCGCTACAGGAAGGGGAAACGCAACCTCGGCGCTCTGTGCGAGCTGTACGGAGTGAAGCTCGACAACGCTCACGATGCGACGGCTGATGCGACCGCCGCTGCGCGCCTTGCGTGGAAGCAGGTCCGCTCCACCTACCCTGAACTCGCCCAGATGAGCACGGACGAGTTGATGGAGTTTCAGGCCGTGGAGTACTACAAACTCCAAACAGAGTTGCGGGAGTTCTTCGAGTCGAAGGGGCGTGATGTCTCAAACCTCACGACGTCGTGGCCGATGATCGGGGATGCGAGTTAGCGCAGCCCTTCCGCCATTTCAGCGGCTTCACGGTAGTTCGCAGCGGCCTGTTTCAACGTATCCGCGGGTCGTGCCCACACGTCGAAGCTGCAGGCCTCAGGGGCGGTTTGGAGTTCGTCGAGCACGTTCCACACGTCCCTTGGCCGCATGGGTGCAAGCGAGAAGCGGCTGCCGCGATCGAGCAGTTGCGCAAAGCGGTCTTTTTCGGCGGTTGATTGTAGGTCCGCAAGGTCTACGGTCTGCCAAGGGACGTTGATCATCACTGGCGCGTGGAGCAGGTACTTACCAAAGCCTGCGAGGCGCTCCTCCGGTTCTGGGTACGCCGGGATGCGTTCGGCATCAGTCGCACCACGCAGCGAGCCTCGCATCACGGCGTCGAGGCTTGGCTCGTCGATTTGCAGCACTGTCGGCGCTAATCGACGCCCCACATCCTCTCGATGATCGTCAATAGCCTGTGCAAGCGCCTCGGTCACATCCCGCAGCGCACCAGTGTCCGTGATCATGCGGTGTCCATTGCGCATCTCAATTTCTGCTGCAAGTGTCCAAGGACCGACAACCTGGACTTTGATCGCATCGAGCTTGCCGGCCCACAGCGATTCCAGGACATCCAGGTCGCGATCCATCTGGTCACGCACCGCCCGGTGCTGGGTACCAACGCGCCATCCGCGCGGACCGCGGTCGATGGGAATGTCGAGCAACGCGGCTGTTCGCCCAATCAGGTCACTCCCGATCCCACGCTCTGGCAGCTGTGGAATGTGTGGCAGCGGTGATTCTGAAAGCACAACGTCCGCGGCGGTGACGAGGTCTGTGCCGGGTAACTCCCCGAGGCCGAACGCCGTCATGGTTGCACGCTCGAAGTCCCACAAATCGTGCCGGACCCCAGCACCACGTCACCGCGCCCGTCCGGGTCAGGCAAGTACAGCACGGCAGCCTGCCCTCGCGCGACTCCCTCCAGGGGCGTCTCCAACTCGAGATGCATGCTGTTGCCCTCAACGCGTGCGTGGCAGGCGACGACCCCGCCGTGCGCACGGATCTGTACATTGGCCGCGAACTCACCTTGCATCGCCGGATGCAATACTTTCAGGCGGTCTGCGTCGATCTGCCAGACTTTGAGCGCTTCGCGCGGCCCGACAGTAACCGTGCCCGTGGTGGCGTCGACATCGGTGACGTAGCGCGGCTTTCCGTCCTGGGCTGGCACGCGAAGGTTGAGGCCGCGGCGCTGTCCGATGGTGTACTGGAACGCGCCGTCGTGCTCTTTGAGCTCGGTGCCGTCCTGATCGCGCACGATTCCTGGGCGCATACCGATGGACCTACCCAAAAATGCCTGGGTGTTGCCGTCCGGGATAAAGCAAATATCGTAGGAGTCCGGCTTCTGCGCGGTAGCGAACCCGAACGCTGCCGCCTCCTCACGAATCTGAGGTTTTTCCGTATCACCGACTGGGAAGATGCACTTGTCAAGCTCATCACGCGTCAGCACTCCCAACACATAAGACTGGTCTTTCAGCGGGTCCACCGAGCGCCGCAGGTTCCCGTCTTCGTCGATAGTTGCGTAATGGCCGGTAGCGATCGCGTCGAACCCAAGCGCGACAGCGCGCTCAAGCAAGGCAGCAAACTTGATTTTCTCGTTGCATCGCAGGCATGGATTCGGGGTCTCACCATGCTCGTACGACCACACGAAATTATCAATGACCTCAGCTTTAAAGCGATCGGAAAAGTCCCACACATAAAATGGAATCCCGAGTTTGTCGCACACACGTCGAGCGTCCGCAGAATCCTCCAGCGAGCAACACCCGCGTGCCGACTCTCTGGTGGCCTGCGGGTCCTGTGAGAGCGCCAGATGCACTCCCACAACGTCGTGGCCAGCCTGGACAAGGCGTGCTGCGGCCACCGAGCTGTCCACGCCTCCACTCATCGCCACTAAAACTCGCATGTGGCGGAAGTGTACCCGCGAGTAGAAGGAGAAGGAAAGCGCCCGGCGAATCATACCGTGGCATGACGACAGCCCTGCGCAGGTCGATTAGGTTATGGATATGCCTCCCTTTACTGCCCGCATGCCGGTCCGCATTCGTGACGCAAGCATCGCTTTTGTCCTCGGCGTGTGTGCTTCGCTTGGTGTCCTGAGTGCCACGAGATCTGCATGGGCGGTCGTACCTCTCCTGCTGTGGGCTATCGTCGCCCCTTTTTCCCGCTGGCGATGGCCAACTGCAACTGTGCTCACCGCATTCGTCCTATTGGGGATGCGTGCATTCAGCACGAACCTCACGGTAGCGGTGATTGTCGTTGGGGTCTTCACTGCCTACATCATCCGTCGCAATGTTCGCCCAGTTCTTCGCGACTTCGCTGCCATTGCGCTCGTTACAGGAGACCTCGTGGCACTCTCACTCGTATCGCCCGTGCCTCGGAGCATGCCCTTTGAGCAGCAGCTTCCCTACCTCGCGTGGAGCGCCACGTTGCTAGTGGCGGCTGGACTCTTCGGCGAGCTACGCAGGCGGACCGAAGAAGCCGCAACCCGCGAGCTCGAGCAGGCGCTGCGGCAGCAACGGATCGAGCTTCAACAGGCTATGTCTGAGCAACGCGCGTTCCTTGCCCGCGAGATCCACGACGTGGTTACCCATTCGCTCACTGTGATTGTTGCGCAGGCCGATGGCGGACGCTACGGCGGGGACTGCGACAAAGCCCTTCGAGTAATCGGAGAGGTCGGACGGGAATCCCTGGCGCAAATGCGCGAAGTGGTCGCGCTCCTTCGCGCGCCCGAGTCGCGGTCGGTGGAACCTTCACCAGTGTCTCTAGATTTCGAAGAGCTGGTTCGTACGAGTCGACTCGGCGGCCTGGATATCACTTACTCGCAAACGGGATCTGCACCAGAGCAGCTACCACTTGCTACGTCCCTTGCGGCCAGACGCGTGGTCCAGGAGGCTCTCACGAATGCGCTCAAACACGGCGACGGCGCTGCTTTGCTTGATGTGACGTGGGAGGAAAAACAAGTGGTAATCCGTGTGAGCAATGGATTCGATGGCACTGCAGCAAGCCTTGTCAATGGCCACGGCTTGCGTGGGATGCGGGAGCGCGCCGCTCTTATCGGGGCAACTTTGCAGGCAGGCCCCACCCCCACCAACAGCGGGCGTGCAGAGTGGGTCACGCAAGTGCGAATCCCCTACGTTGAGCAAGGTCTCGCCGGAGTGATACACCCCGACACGTTGGAGCATGCATGAGCACAATTCGCTTAGGGATCGTCGACGACCAGGCACTCTTCCTCCACGGTATCCAGCTCGTCATCGACTCCCAGACAGATTTGGGCGTCGATTGGCTGGCCTCGAACGGCGCTGAGGCACTCGAGCAACAGGCATCCCACCCGGTCGATGTAGTGCTGATGGATGTGCAAATGCCCATCCTCGACGGCATTGCCGCGACAGCCGAGTACGCCAGCCGTTTCCCGCAAACCAAGGTCATTATCCTCACCACGTTCGATGACGAGGATTACGTCGTGGACGCACTGCGGGCCGGCGCCAGTGGGTTCTTGCTCAAGGACACACAACCCGAGGAACTTCTCGACGCCATCCGTACCGTCGCTGCTGGCGATGCCGTCATCTCTCCGCGCGCCACCAAACGCATCATTGCTCGGATCTCTCACAGCACGCGCCAAGCCGCACACGCCGACGAGGAGCTTTCAATTTCTGCGACTGACCGCATGGCGCTTGGCGAGCTCACTGCCCGCGAGCGCGAAGTACTCATCGCAATCGGTCGCGGCTGGTCAAACTCGGAGATCTCTGAGCGCATGTTCATTTCCATGCCAACGGTGAAGACGCATGTCGGGAGGATCTTGTCCAAGACCCAGTCGCGCGACCGCGTGCATGCGGCGCTCTTCGCCTATCGCACGGGCCTTGTCGATCGTTCCGATCTCCTCGACGGCTAACCACCATCATCCCCCGGTATGACTTGCAAGATCGTACCAAGCTCCGACGCTTTCGGAGCCTCACTTGGCGATAGTGAACACTATGAACTCACCAATCATTACTACGAAGGGCCTGACGAAGGTCTACGGTGCGCACACAGTCGTCGACAAGCTTTCGCTTGAGGTTCCGCAGGGCGCCGTGCACGGGCTCCTGGGGCCGAACGGCTCCGGCAAATCAACCACAATGAAAATGTTGCTCGGCCTGACCACACCAACTGCCGGGGAGATCACCGTGCTGGGGCAGCCGATGACCCGCTCAACACGCGGCGAGGTACTCGCTAGCATCGGCTCACTCATCGAGTCGCCAGCGGCATACCCGCACCTCACCGGTGCGGAGAACATGAAGATTGTGACGCGTCTATTCAAAGCCGATTCTGCAAACGCGCAGCGCGCGGTACGACTTGTTCGCTTGGAAAAGCACATGGACAAACAGGTCAAGAACTATTCGCTCGGCATGAAGCAACGCCTCGGCATCGCAATCGCGCTCGTACGCGACCCTCAATTGCTCATCCTCGATGAACCAACCAACGGCCTCGACCCTGCGGGTATCGAAGAAATCCGCGAGCTTATCATCAGTCTCGCACGCGACGAAGGCCGTACTGTCCTCGTTTCAAGTCACTTGCTCTCCGAAATGGAGAAGATGGCCACCAGCTTCAGCATTATCAACCAAGGCAAGCTCATATTTCAAGGCTCGAAGCAGCAGCTTTTCGACGCCCACCTCCCCGACGTCTACGTCCAAACCCCACAGGCAGCCGTTGCCACCGAAGTTCTACGAGACTTGCAACCACGCATCGTTTCCGGGGGCGTAGAACTACCCGGACTTACCGAGGAGGCCGTTGCTACTGCATGCGCGCAGCTCGTCCATCACGGAGTCCCGATCTACCAGGTTCTGCGAAAGCACCGCAGCCTGGAAGAAATTTTTATTGGGATGACAGGACGCAAGGGGCTTAGCGCATGAGCATCGAATTCTTGAAGCTGCGTCGTACGCACATCTCGCTACTGGGCGGCGTGCTCTCCCTGGGCATCGTACTGTTCGCTTGTATGAGTTTGTTCTCAGACGGCCAAATCGACGCGTTCACCGCTGCCCCGGAGGCAGCATGGTCGGGCCAACTGATTGCGGTTGCGATGTCGCTCGCATTTCTCACCCCACTGCAATTGGCGCTCATTGCCAGTCGCGCCGTCGATAACGAGCATGCAAGTGGCGGGTGGCTGCTCAACGCGGTTGCTGGCGTCCGCAAGGGCTCGCTGCTGCGACGAAAGTTCCGAGTAGTGGCGCCTCTCATCGTCACGCTCAAGCTGATGGAGTTCACGGCGTGCATCGCGCTACCAGTATTGCTGGGTGCGCCGATGCCTAGCGGAAGCACAGCTGGAGCCTGGGCAGTGTACGGAGTTGCAGCCGTTGTCACTAGCCTAGCGATCACCAGCGCCATGGTCATGCTCGCAGCGGTCACTGAATCGCAAGTAGGAGTGCTGGCATTTGGCGTGGCGGGAGGCTTCCTCGGCATCACCTCGCTGCTTTCCCCTGTGTGGCTCGCTGAGATGAACCCCTTCGGCTATTTTGCAGTCCTACTCCCATACACCTTCGCTAACGAAGGCGCAGTTCCTACGCAACCAGGTTGGGCTTCGTGGTGTGTCTACATCGTGTTGCTCGCTACAGGGTTCGTTGCAATAACGCGAATACTCGACAGGAAAGAAATCTAATCATGGACATGATCGTTAACGAGTTTTGTAAACTTCGGCGCACTTACATCACAATCGTTGCCGTCGCCATCCCACTCGTCTCCGTCGTCTTCGGTGCTGGCAACTACGCCGCCAACTCTGAGACTTTGGAATCCGGGTGGACGAGCTATTGGTCCCAGGCGACGCTATTTTACGGCATGCTTTTCATGGTGGCGGGTATTTCGATTCTCGCGTCCTCCACGTGGCGCGTTGAGCACCGTGGCGGCAACTGGAACACGTTGCTTACCTCGTCCAGATCGGCGGCGAGTCTGGTCACCGCAAAACTTGCTGTACTCATCGCGATGACCTCAATTATGCAGTGCGTGTTCATCGTCTTGAGCACTATCGGTGGTTGGGTCGCTGGCCTATCAGACATGCCGCCGATGGCCCTACTCGCATCGTCCTTACTCGCTGTGGTTCCTGCGATGGCAGTGGCCGCGTGGCAAAGCTTCGCTTCAATGCTGGTCCGCAACTTTGCCATGCCAGTCGCCCTTGGCGTGGTGGCCAGCCTCGTCGCTTTTGGTGCAATTGCTGCCGGCGCCACAGTAGCGCAGTTTCTGCTTCCTCCCGTCGGCGTGGCCACGATGCTGTGGATGGGCGGTAACGCAGTCGCGGGCTCGGGTGTCCTCGAGTGGAGTGCGGTGTCCGGCGTCCTCGCAAGCACCCTGCTGCTTACTGCCACAGCGTGGCTTGCGTCCGTCGTGTACCTGCGCCATGCCGACGTGAAGGCGTAAGGTACTGTCACTGTGCATGGCAGCAAAAAGTGAATTCCATGAAATCGATACCGGCGTCGCGGAGGTTCTCCACGAACCGGACGGCTCCATGGTGCTCCTCGTCAACGGCGTGCCGAGCTCCCACATCGTCCCCGGCGACCCCGAACGGCTGGACTTCGAATACATGAGGTGGATCGCTGATTTTCTGAACGACCAACAGCTTGTCGACGTCCCCCTTTGGCCCAAACCACGCCTAACCCACCTCGGTGGCGCTGCCTGCACACTGCCCCGCTACTTTGCTTCTAAGTGGAACGGCTCGCGCAACACTGTCGTGGAAATTGACATGTCACTTGCCGAGCTCGCCCGCGAACTTTTCGATATCCCCCGTTCACCGGTCGTTAAAATACGAGTCGGTGACGCCCGCGAAGTCACCGACAGCTTCAAACCCAACACCCGCGACATCATCATTCGCGATGTCTTCTCATCAGCGATCACTCCACGAAACCTGACCACGGTGGAGTTCTTCGAGCAAGCGCGGAAATCACTCAGCCCGTCAGGAATATATGTGGCAAACTGCGGCAGCCACGCGGATCTCAAAGAAGCGAAGGAAGAACTGGCTGGCATGCTCGAAGTGTGGCCACACGTTGCCGCTATCGCGGACCCACCAATGCTGAAAGGCCGCCGCTACGGCAACATCGTCCTCATCGCCGCAAACACACCAATCGAGGCCAGCCCTTCGCTAAACCGTGAACTGCTCAAAGGCGCCGTGCCTGCGCAGTTCAAGCACGAAAAATGGGCCCGTAGCCTTGCTACGAGCCCTCGCTACGACGCGCCTACCGACGTCTAGTGCGCAGCGTTATCCAACAGGATCAGCAGGTCACCAACCTGGTAATCACCAATCATCATGTTACGCAGGTCATCCACGGGCAGTTCGCCCTGAGAAGCCAGGCGCTGGACAAGGCCAGCGATGTTGTTCGCGTCCTTAATATCGAAGCCGAATTTCGCAGCCTCCGACGCAACCTGTGATGCACCCAGGGCACCGGCAGCCAACGCGAGGATCGCGACGACCAGCGCCGTGCTGTTCTGTTCCAGAACCTCAAGCTGATCGGAGTCCGGCACCTGGAACGTCTCAAGGACGCCACCTGCGGAACCGAGATTGCCAGCGGCGAAACCGCCGAACTGTGCACCGGTGCCGTTAAACAAGTTCATATCGACAGTCGCCGGAATACCAGCGACCCGGCCGGAGTCGCTGCGCTGCCAGAACGTCAACTTGTCCCAGCCACCGACCGGACGTGGCGGCTGGTTCTGGTATGCGGCAAGCCACAGCGGGTAGCTAGTAAACGCGTTGGTGTTGTTCATCCGCTCGTACCAGAAATAACGGTAGGTATAGAGCATCGGCCGCTTGCCCGATGCACGCTCCAACTCAGTGAGGAAGATCTGCGTCCACGCCGCGAGCTGTGTTGGACCAAGCCCCTCATCGACCTCAAGGTCAAGAACTGGTGGCAGCTGCTGCGCAGGGCCAGCGTTAATGACGTTTGCGAAGTGGCGAGCCTGCGCAATAGGGTCCATCCCCGGTCGCGCATAGTGATATGCACCGACCTTCAAACCTGCATCTGCAGCAGCTTTGACATCTTCTTCGTAAAACGAGTTCTTGTACGTCGTTCCCTCAGTCGCCTTGACGAACGCAAAGTGCTGCCCACCGACCGTTCCAGCCATCTTCCAGTTGATTGGCGCACCACCAGGGCGCTGGTGATCAGCCACATCAACGCCAGAGATCAGACCAGGGATCGATTGAGCATCCGCGTGGGAGCTCAACGATTGAGGTGCAAAAACAGTAAGCGCAAGGGCAAGCGTCGCGGCTACAAAAGCCGCGGTTGCAGAGCGAAGTCTAGGGGCTACATACATACGCGACACTCTAGCGCACACCAGTCACACTATTCACACGCGACACACACAAATCATCAGACGCTTCAGTACTATCTGCCTGTGTGTTGGCTGGGCACCACATTCCCATCGCAAGCAGGCGCGACCAGGGGATTCCGATTGCTAGCGAGAGCAAAACCCGGATTTTGGTGCGCCGCCCTCAGGCCTTCCACACGCTCCTGAACATAGTTCATCTCCCTCAGGGAACTATTTCGGCTTTCAGGCCCAACCCGGTCGACCAGCATCTATGTTTACCCAGCTCGCGACGTGTATCATTTCATTTTAGCTAAGATACAGTAAAAGCGGAGGCATGAATGGATGTAAATAAACTATACATCATATCTTCAGTGATTATGGCAATTGCGGGAATCGTCGTGCTTTTTAGCCGAAATTTTCTTGCAGCCAGCGCTATGCTTGTCGCCTCAGGGTTAGCCGCTGACATTTACCGCTTGAGGAATAATATGAGTGGAAATCAACGGTAATTTCAGAAGACTTGCCCACACCTTTAGCTAGCGACCACCAATGGTGGTCGCTAGCTTTTTGATGCATCTAGCCAGGCCGATCTATAACCTCCTCAGCAACCGATAAACAGACGTTTACGTCCTCAAGCTCCGTCGACACCCTTGCGGATGCCGACGGCTCACGCTAAGACAGCTACGCGTGTCAGCTGCGGGTTTTGGTACCGGTGTTCCGAAGACATTCCGAAGACTCGGTACTGCCCTGTTCCAAGTAGTTGGTACCGCCACCGTCAACGGAGCCGAGCCGACTGTAGCGGCTCGGCTGTATGAATTTATTGTCGTCCGGGTCTACTGGGGCAGCTGAGCGAAGCGAAGGCGGGAGTAACAGAAGGCATGTCCCAGGAACTCGGGTCTTTGGGACGTTGTGTTGAGGAGGTAGCTGGCAGAATAACCTTTGACTGACACAAGCCGTATTTAAACTTCGAGGTTAGATGTGTTCTTTATGAACAGGTTTCATCAAAAATGCATCTGGCGAAGAAAACAAAGAACGTTCCCGGCACCACAGACCTGCAGGGAACAATCCCAACCCCCGCACAACGAAAAGGGCCCATGCCACCAGGAGCACTCCCGGCACCACAGGCCCCACATCACATCCGGCTAGAAGTGCAGACCACCAGCCATCGCAGCGGCAACACCACCACCAATTAACAGCAGCAGCACCACAATCGGAGCAACAATCGCCGCGATATTCGTCTCACCAGCTTGGCTTGCGTTATCGTCGCGAGCAGTCGGCGCTGGACGCTGCGCCGTCGTCAACTGCGAGGACTCATGCTTACCAGCCTTCGCCGTCGACGGGGCAGTCTGTGTATTCTGCTGCGGTTTACGAGGCGCACCAGCCATCGCATCACCATCAACATCCGCATCCATGACCGCGGCAACATCAAACCGGCCAGCAAAGGCCTGCGAGCCATCCTCATTGACCACACGCACATCCAACGGCAACGACGACGTCTTAACCACACCAACACTGATTGGCAGCGCAACCGTCGCCTCGCCTTGGCCTGCAACCGTCACAGTCTGCTCGGCCTTCCCCGACGGGTAGACAACCTCAACACGCATCCGGGCCGCATCCAACCCAGGATTTGCAACCTTCAAGCTCACCATATTCTCACCACGGTGAAGCTCAGGGTCACCTACAACAGCAACCTTCGCGCTGCCCTGCGCGGCCTCAGCTTGCTGCATCGCTTCCTGCTGGGCA